>NZ_CAPAEZ010000068.1:0-14266 GCF_948576815.1 uncultured Allobaculum sp. | reverse complement strand
AAGTGGACCAGTTTTCAATTACGCAACTGGACCAGTTTTCAATTGACAAAAACAGTCTTCTAAAGGGATGTACCACTTCATTTGTTTACGCATATGCTGAACGATCTCTTCCGAGGTGTATTCAGACTGAATGATGACTCGTACCGGTATGTGATGCTCCATTAGCTTCTGCAGAATGTCGATCTTTTCATTATTTAGATACCAGTAAGAACCGACATGAAAGGCCATATCTACACCGCTGACGTTTTGAGAGGAATCCAGAGAATACTTAAAAAAATCAGCAACATTTTGGCCAATGTTTAATCCTAGAGAAATTGTTCCAGGAGCTAGAAGGAGAAAGCTTACCAGACGATCAACGGAGGCTTCGAAATATTCTGTCGAAAGGATAACTGAATTTAGCTGTTCAAGAGTTTGCAGAGAAGGAGGTAATAGCGAGGACAGCTGACTGGACCAGACAAAACCGTGCAGCTGAATGGGTATAATAGTCTTCTTCAATTCCATAGCGGCTTCAATTTCCTGTCGGACCCAGTCTTCTTCATGAACGCAGCGATCGAGAGCGGCAGGGGAAAGAATCAGAATAAAATTTTCACAGTTCGCAATAGCATTCTTGATTCGATTGTTTATGTTTCCTGCTTTGGACTCTTCCAGATCGAGAAAACAGGAAATTCCCAGAGATTCGAGCTGATCGCGAATCATTTTGGCCGCAAAAAAACCGTCAGCGCGGCGATAGCTGATAAAACAGTCCACGGGACTGGATCCGTCATGCAGCGGATCGGGCTGGAAATGGTTCATAAGGATCTGCACCTCCGTTTTTTTTCTCGGGTCCAGAAAGAAGCTTCTAAATCAGGGAATGATGTCTTCTTCCTTGGGATTGATAACTGTTTTCAATGCTCGTTGTATTGGAATGTTTCTGTTCATTCAGAATAGGCAAAGAAGGACAGACGTGCAATATCTGTTGGATTTCTTCGCATTTTCGATTGCGTTTTCCACAGATCTGTATCATTTTTCACGTACAAAAAACGGCCGGTTTTCTGCAGCCGTTTCCAAAGGGAAACAGACTGCAGAAGACCGGCCGTTTTGAGCTGATCGTTAATACAGAGGATTTCTTGAAAAATTATCGTGAATCGGGATTAGCGGTTTTCTTTCCAGGCGCGGATTTCGTCAAGGGAGACGTTTACAACGCTGCCGTCGGAAAGGGTAAGCGGAAGGGTGCCTTCACGCAGGCTTTCGAGAACTTCACGCTCTTTGGGTTCTACGTTTACCGCCAGTTCGAGCTCATCAAGCTGGAGAGGATCGACGGTATTTGGTGCATCGGACATCGGGTCGCGGGCGGAAGCGTTTTTCGGGAAGGCGATGACATCACGAATGGAGTCTGTTCCGCACAGCAGCATGGCGATACGGTCGAGACCGAAAGCCAGTCCGCCATGAGGAGGTGTTCCGTACTGGAAGGCATCGATGAAGAAGCCGAATTTCTGCTGGGTCTGTTCTGGGGTAAAACCGAGAACTTCGAAGATTTTGTCCTGCAGTTCCTGTTCATAAATACGCATGGATCCGCCGCCGAGTTCATAGCCGTTCAGTACGCAGTCGTACGCGTTCGTTTTGACTTTGCCAGGATCGGTGTCCAGCAGAGGAATGTCCTCGCGTTTTGGCATCGTGAACGGGTGATGCTGGGAAACCCAGCGGTTTTCCTGTTCGCTCCACTCAAACATAGGGAAGTCGACAACCCACAGGAAGGAGAATTCGTCTTTTTTCTTCAGACCCTTTTCGGAAGCGATATCGTTGCGCAGAGCACCGAGGGCCGTGCAGGCTTTGAGCCATGGATCGCTGACAAGCAGAACGCTGCCGCCGTCTTGTACGCTGGATGCGTCTTTTAAAGCATTCAGTTCTTCTTCCTTGAGGGATTTAACCGCGGAGCCGGAGAAGACACCGTCTTTGTATTTGAGAACGACCAGACCGCTGGCGCCGTTTTTGCGGGCTTCCGAGGTCAGACGCTTGATTTCCTTGTTGGAAGGCTGGAAGTCTTCTACGGTAATGCCTTTGATCACGCCGCCGTTTTCAAGGGCGTTATGGAACGGAACAAATTCGGATCCCTTAAACGTTTCAGAGAAATCCTGCAGTTCCATGCCAAAGCGGTTGTCCGGTTTATCGATGCCGTAACGGTTCATGGCATCTTCCCAGGTGATTCGCTCAAACGGGGTCGGCAGATCGATGCCTTTGACGTCTTTCATCAGTTTCTTCACCATCGCTTCCGTCAGCGTCAGAATCTGATTTTCATCGAGGAAGGACGTTTCGATGTCGAGCTGGGTAAAGTCGGTCTGACGGTCTGCACGCAGGTCTTCGTCGCGGAAGCAGCGGGCAAACTGGTAGTAGCGCTCCATGCCGGAAATCATGAGCAGCTGCTTGTACAGCTGAGGCGACTGCGGAAGGGCGTAGAACGTACCGGGTTTCCCGCGGGAGGGTACGAGGAAGTCACGGGCGCCTTCTGGTGTCGAACGGCCCAGAACCGGCGTCTCGATTTCGACGAAATCATGGGTATCGAGGAATTCACGCAGGGAACGGACGATGGCTGCACGCGTCATGAGATTTTTCTGCATGACGGGACGGCGCAGGTCGAGATAGCGGTATTTCATACGGGTATCTTCGAGCGCGTCGGTTTCATCCGCAATGATCAGCGGCGTAACTTTTGCCGGGTTGACGATCTCAAAATCGGAAACGATGACTTCGATATCGCCCGTAGGAAGCGCCGGGTTCTTGTCCTGGCGTTCTTTTACAACGCCTTTTACATGAAGAACGTATTCCTGACGGACTTCTTTCAGGCGATCGTTGAAGCTTTCGTCAAATACGAGCTGCACGATGCCGGAGCGGTCGCGCAGGTCGATAAAGTTCATAGCTCCAAAGTTTCTTTTTTTGGAAACCCAGCCGACAAGTTCAACTGGAGTGTTTTCGTTCTCCAGACGAAGCTCGCCGTTGTGATGGCTTCGATTCATATCAGATAACCTCCTTAAAGGGAAAAAACAAAAGGAATTTGAAAATTAAAGGAATTGGAAAAGGGAATATAGACGGCAAAACGGGAAGGGAGGCTGCGATTCAGACTTTCTATACGCATTTCGCAGGCGTTATGCCGTTTTTGGATAAGGAAATGGATTCAGGTCAGGACGGGTAGTGTCAGCTTAGTCCTGATGATCGTGCGCTTCGTGCTCGTCATGGTCATGATCGTGCTCATGATGATGATCGTGACCGTGCTCATCGCCTTCTTCGAACTGACTGTCCATGAAGTCGATCAGCTCATCCGCATTCAGACTGGTCTGTTCGCGGGTCTGCGCGTTCTTAATCGTAACAGTGCGGTTTTTCGCTTCGTCTTCGCCGATCAGCAGCGTGAATTTGGCATGGGCGCGGTCTGCAGCCTTAAACTGCCCTTTGAACGATTTGCCCATGAAGTCCATGTCAGAACGGAATCCGTTGGCGCGCAGTTCGGTCAGAAGTTCAAACGCATAGCTGCGGGCTTCCGGATTGAGAACCATGACGTACGCATCCAGAGGCGGCTTTTCGCCAAGTTTAATGCCTTCCGCTTCCAGCGCGAGCAGAATGCGCTCTTCGCCAAGCGCCCAGCCGATGCCGGACATTTCCGGTCCGCCAAAATAGGGGATCAGGTTGTCGTAGCGGCCGCCGGCAAGAAGCGTAGCCTGGGCACCCATGGAAGGCGATTCGCTGACAATTTCAAAAACAGTATGCGTGTAGTAGTCGAGACCGCGAACCAGAGAAGGATCGACACGATACGGAATGTTCATTACATCGAGCAGATCAGTAACCGTCCTGAAGTATTCGCGGCTTTCCTCGTTGAGGTAGTCAGCCATGGACGGCGCGTTTTTCATGCAGTCCTTGTCGTGATCGACTTTGCAGTCGAGAAGACGGAGCGGATTCTGTTCATAGCGGCGCTTGCAGTCGGAACAGAGATCATCGACATATGGTGCGAAGTATTCTTTTAAAGCGCTTCGATACGCCGAGCGGGATTCGTCATCGCCAAGGGTATTCAGCAGAATGGTAATATGGTCAAGGCCAAGGGAACGCAGAATGGAGTAGGCGAGAACCATCGCTTCTACGTCCGAATACGGGCTCTTCAGACCAAGAGATTCGATACCGAACTGGTTGAAAATACGCAGACGGCCTTTTTGCGGACGTTCATGACGGTGCATCGGGCCGATATAATACAGCTTTACCGGAAGATCCGGCAGAGCGTACATTTTGTTTTCTACAAAGGAACGGACGACTCCTGCGGTTCCTTCCGGACGCAGAGTCAGGGACGTCGAAGAATTGGGAAGAGTAAAGGTGTACATCTCTTTGTTGACCATGTCGCTCGAATCGTTTTCGCGCTTGAAGACATTGGTGTGTTCAAAGATCGGGGTACGAATTTCATCAAAGTTGTAAAGAAGACAGAACTGACGGAATAAAGTTTCGAGCTGCTGCCAGGAGTAGCTTGCTTCTCCGTAAATATCCTGCGTTCCTCTCGGAATTTGGTAACTCATGTTTTCCTCCAGTTGACGGGCAGTTCAGCAGGGGCTGAACCGTACACTAAATCTTACTATATTTATTACGGTCATATAGCCTGAATTGAACAGACTCTGAAAAGGTTTTGCATTTTGTTCATCAAAACGGAAGGCCGTTTCCTTTCCGTCCGAAGATACTTCAAAAAAGCGGCAAGGGAAACGGGGCGAGCCCGGCCTTCCAAAAACTCCTGTTCAGAAAGGGCCTGTCCGCCTGCGGAATACCGAATTGAGGGAATGAAAAGCGAATTTCTTACCGTTCTTGCGTATTCTAAATACAGTTCTGTATTTTGGCGGTTCCAGCTGACAAACAGTCTGCTTTTAAAAATTGACGGAAGGCGGAACGAGCGCACCGTCCTGGACATCGTCAGTCTGTACACCGACAGATTGACAATTCAGAAAACGGCATAACCGTCTGCACACCTGTATACGCAAGAGTCAGCAGGCAGGAATCAGCAGACAATAGATAAGAATAGAAACATTATGAGCGGCCGGGTTCCGGCTTTTCATCGAAAAGCAAAAGATAAAAATCCAGAGCACAAGGATGCTGAGCGCCAGAATAACCGGCCTGAAAAGAGGGGATAGGATGAATGGTTCAGCGATTTTTAAACTGACAAGAAGTGCGCGAAAAGATTTTATTCTCGCCGTGATCTATGTTGCCATCGAGACTTTACTTGAAGTCATCACCCCGGTTTTGATGGCCGATATTATCGATATTGGCGTGATGCACCGGGATACGTCCATCTTTGTCAGCCGCGGTTTGGGGATGCTCGCTTGTGCAGCGGGTTCACTTCTTTTTGGTCTGCTCTATGCCAAAGCGGCAGCCCGGGCTGCGGCTACGGTCGCCAGCCAGATTCGACAGGCGCAGTTTGATCAGATCGAAAAGTTTTCGTTTGAAAACATCGACCGCTTTGAATCGTCGGGACTGATTACCCGACTGACGAGCGATGTCATGGTTTTGCAAAATACGATCACCAACGGCATTCGACCGATCGCGCGCGGTCCACTGATGCTCATTCTCGGCATCATCATGTGCTTTATCATCAGCTGGAAACTGTCCATCGTCTATCTGATCGTTTCGCCGATCATGGCTCTGCTGCTGATCTGGATCGTTTCGAAAGTCGCTCCGCAGTACCGGTTCATTCAGAAGACGGTCGATGCGCTCAATGAGGCAGTGGAAGAAAACCTGATTGCCATTCGTCTGGTGAAATCCTTTGTTCGTGCGGATTACGAAACAGACCGTTTCGACCGGGTCAACGAAGATCTGGCGTCTTTAATGCAGAAGACAAACCATCTGGCCTTCTTGAACCTGCCGCTCTTTCAGGCTTCGATGTATATCACGATTCTGGTTTTGCTGGCCATCGGTTCGATGATGATTGTGCAAAGCATGCTGGCTGTCGGTCAGCTGACCGGCATCATGTCCTACGTTCTGCAGATCATGAATGCCTTTATCATGATGTCCAATATCTTCCTGCTGCTGACCCGTTCCGCGGCTTCGATTCATCGCATTGAAGAAGTGCTCGACGAAAAGATTACAATGCACTCGCCCGAACAGGGAAAGCTGCTTCAGGACGGTTCGATCGATTTTGAAAACGTCAGCTTCAAGTATTCGAAAGAAGGCAGGGAAGACGTTCTGAGCGATGTGACGCTTCATATTCCTTCAGGAAGCCGGGTCGGCATTATCGGAGCTACCGGATCGGCCAAATCGTCTCTGGCCATGCTCATTCCGCGACTGTATGACGTATCGAGCGGCACTCTGAAAGTCGGTCAGGAAAACGTTCATGATCTGGACTTGAAGGCGCTTCGCGAAGATGTTGCCATGGTTCTTCAGAAAAACACGCTCTTTTCCGGAACGGTTCGCGACAACCTGAAATGGGGCAATCCAAACGCCAGCGACGACGAAATTCTGAAAGCGATCGATCAGGCTGGAGCCAGCGAACTGATCGCCCGACTGCCCGGCGGTCTTGATATGGAACTCGGCCAGGCCGGCGTCAACGTGTCCGGCGGTCAGAAGCAGCGTCTGTGCATTGGCCGCGCGCTGCTGAAAAAGCCGAAAATTCTCATTTTTGATGACTCGACTTCGGCAGTGGATACGAAGACGGATGCGCTCATTCGTAAAAATCTTGCCGAGATTCACGGGCTTACGCAGATCATCATTGCACAGCGCGTCTCTTCAATTTCACACTGCGATCAGATCGTGGTCATGGATCAGGGTCGTATTGTACAGACCGGCACCCATGACGAACTTTTGAAAACCAGCCCGATTTACCGGGAAATTTATGAAAGCCAGCAGGGAGGAGGTCAGCCGGATGAACAGTAAATCAAATGCATCCAGACCCAGAAACCGTCGTTCGGTCTTTCGGCGTCTACTCAACTACATGGGCAATCACCGGCTGACGTTTTTTGCGGTCGGCCTTCTGGTTACCGTTTCCGGTCTGGCCAATCTGGCTGGAACGTATATGATTCGCCCGATCGTCAATACAGCCGGCGAGGGCAATACGAACGGCGTGATCCGGCTTCTGGTGATCATGGGCGTCATTTATCTGACCGGCGTACTCAGTGCGTGGGGCTATACGCAGCTGATGGCCAAAGGCGCCCAGCAGGTCGTCAAGGAAATCCGGCACGATCTGTTTGTCCATATGGAATCTCTGCCGATCCGCGTATTCGATACGATAAAACAGGGCGATCTGATGGCGCGCTTCACTTCGGATGTCGATACAGTCAGCGATGCACTCAACAACTCGTTTGCATCCATGATTCAGAACTTCATTCAGGCATTTGGTACGCTGCTTCTGCTTTTCGTGCTCAACTGGAAACTTTCGCTGATCGTCGCTGTATTCTACCTGTTCATGTTCGCGTACGTTCTTCTCGCCAGCAAGACGAGCCGGAAATACTTCTCTTTCCAGCAGAAATACATCGGCGCGCTGAACGGTTTTGCGCAGGAAGCCATCCACGGTCTTCGCGTCATCAAAGTATTCAATCATGAAGACGCCAGTATGGAGCAGTTTAAGAAATACGATAAGAATCTCTATGCGGCTTCGAAAAAGGCGCTGTCCTATTCGCAGACGATGGTCCCCTTTATCGTTTCTGTTTCCTATATTAATTACGCCATTGTAGCGATTGCCGGCAGCTACATGGTTCTGCAGGGTCAGGCGGACGTCGGTTCGCTGGCCAGCTATCTTGTCTTTGTTCGGCAGGCAGCAGCACCGATTAACCAGTTCGTTTCCCAGGCAACGCTTCTGCTTTCGGCCCTTTCGGGTGCGGAGCGCATCTTTGATTTTATGGACATTGCGCCGGAAGCCGATCAGGGACACGTGACCCTCGCTTACGGAATTCAGGACGAAAATGGCAAATGGATGGAAAGTTCCATTCCGCAGAAAAACTGGGTGTGGAAACATCCGCGCCCGAACGGTTCCGTGGAATGCGTACCTCTTCGCGGGGATGTGCAATTTCGTCATGTCGATTTTGGATATGTTCCGGAAAAGCAAATTCTTAAGGATGTTTCGCTGTTTGCCAAGCCCGGTCAGACGATTGCTTTAGTCGGTGCGACTGGCGCCGGAAAAACGACGATTACCAACCTGCTCAACCGTTTTTATGACATTTCCAAAGGAAGCATCTTGCTGGATGGCATCGACATCAAACTGATCGCCAAAGACGATCTGCGCCGGTCGATGGCCATGGTTTTGCAGGATACGCATCTGTTTGCGGGAACGATTCTCGATAACATTCGCTACGGCCGTCTGAACGCCAGCGATGAGGAAGTCATCGAGGCAGCCAAACTGGCGAATGCCGATTCCTTCATCCGTCGTCTGCCGGAAGGCTACCATACGCGTATCAGCTCCGATGGAGCGAGCCTTTCCCAGGGTCAGCGGCAGCTGCTTTCCATTGCGCGAGCAGCCATTGTAGATCCGCCGGTGCTCGTTCTTGATGAAGCCACATCGAGCATCGATACCCGAACGGAAAAACAGATTGAAGAAGGCATGAAGCATCTGATGGATGGACGAACGACGTTTGTGATTGCGCATCGTCTGTCGACCGTGCGCAACGCCGACTGCATTATCGTGCTCGATCAGGGAAAAATCGTTGAGCGCGGCAGCCATGAAGAATTGCTCGAACAGAACGGCTTTTACGCCAGACTGTATAACGGCATGTTCGAACTCAGCTGATTGTTTTTGCAATTAGTAATACAGATCTCGCATGCGAAAGCGGCGGTTCCATACGACTTTCCCTAGGAAAGCGTGAAACCGCCGCTTTTTTACAGGATACAATGCACGGGGAAATGCTGCCGGAATGCCGGCGGCTGCGGAGAATTTCCGGAAAATTCGTTTCACACGTAGATCGGGCACGTCTTGCAAATATATACAGACGTTTAGTCCGGAAAAAAGCCGGTCCAGGACCGGCTAAATGAGAAATCGATGAGAGTTAAATCCAAGTTACTTTGCTTTCCTTGCCGGCGCGAACTTTAAGAATGTTCGATTTGTGCCGGTAGATGATCAGCGCGGTCAGCATCCAGCTCCCGGCGATCAGGAGCAGATCCTGCGAATTGGTCGACCAGTTCATGGAAAGAATCTGCAGGGAACTGGCGAGTGCCGCACAGATGGAAGCCACGGACACCCATTTGTATAAATACAGAATGATGAAGAACATCAGAAACGGAATGAGGAAATACAGTCCGTTATGGAAGACAAACAGGGAAATGCCAAACAGGAAGCCGTACATGCTGGCGACTGCCTTGCCGCCTTTGAAATGAGCAAAGATCGGATAGCAGTGACCGATGCAGCAGGCCAGTCCGCTGACCAGCGCGCAGGCCGGAGAAACGAGGGCGCCGATGCCAATGGCAGCGACAACTTTTAAGGCATCCATGAAAATGACGAGAACGCCGACCTTTTTGCCGAGAACGCGTCCCGCATTGGTACCGCCAGGATTGCCGGATCCTTTTTTACGCAGATCGGTATGGAAGAAGACTTTTCCGATGACCAGCGCGAACGGAATGGACCCCAGCAGATAGCCGATGATAAGACAAAGAATAAACCAGAAAATTTGCACAGATATTCACCTCTAAATATTCGTCTATCCCGATGCAGAGCATCGAATGCAGTTCCTGTTTCGAAAAGAAGCACAGGATCAAACGCGGGCAAAAGCCGACTGGAAAAGATGGCCTCCTGCTGCTTTAGACAGACAATTTACTGTACACCTATTGTATCAGTCCGAGCGATTTCTAGCCGTGCAGAAGGAAAAACAGATTTCCTGGTTTTCAGAGATCCTCGGGAAGAACCTGCTGCAGGACGCGAAAAACGTTTTCGCCCATGACTTTGGCAATGTCTTCTTCACTCCAGCCCGCTTTTTCTAAGGCGTCCGCCAGCTTCTGCATCTGCGAAGCGTCTTCAATTTCGACTTTGGAGTGAATGCCGTCAAAATCTGTACCGATCGCGCAGACGTCAATTCCGCCGGCTGCCCGCAGATGTTCAAGATGACGAATCATGTCTTCAAGCCGCGAGAGGTCTTCATCGTTTTCCCGTAAAAAGTCGGCACAGAAATTGAGACCGATCACGCCGCCCGTTTTGGCAATGGCGCGAATCTGCTCATCGCTGAGGTTGCGGCTGACTTCGCATAACGCCCGACAGTTGGAATGAGAAGCAAGGACGGGTTTAGAGGCCATTTCCATCACATCCCAGAACGCCTTGTCTCCAAGATGCGAGACATCGATTAAAATGCCGAGTTCTTCGCATTTGTGAACGAACTGTTTGCCGTGTTCGGTCAGTCCCTTTTCTGTTTCTACGCGAAAAAGGGGAGCCGGTTTTCGGTAATCGACATCCGCAAGATCCGCAAAGGAAATGTTGGGGTGACCGATCGCGTTTGGATAGTTCCAGGTCAGCGCAATGAGCCGAACGCCCATGCGCTGCCAGAATTCGAGCAGGTCCAGATCCTGAAACATCACATCGCCTTCTTCCAGAGAAAGCAGAACGCCAGTTTTCGAAGAGTTTTGTAAAGCATCCAGATCCTTGCGGGTAAAGATCGGAAGCAGAAAAGCACGATGTATGTGCATCTGCTTCTGAAATTCGTTCAGCAGACGAAGCGCTTCGTGTTCGGGCTGACGGCCGTTGCCGCGATCAGTAAACAGCGCAAACGTCTGCAGCGCCACGCCGCCTTTTCGAAGTTTTTGAATATCGATGCAAAGATCGTTTTTTGCCAGAGAGGCGTCCTGATTCTGATCGCGGCGTTCGCGCAAAGCGAGAATGGTATCGCAGTGCAGATCGCATACGGGATACGTTTTTGTCATGGATCGTTTTTCCTTTCCTGCCGGGTATGAAATCGAATCGAGAGGGATATGGACCCGGCTTAAACCGTGTTCGTCTTTGATTTTAACGGCTGCACAAAAACAGGCGATCCTCTCGAAGCAAAATGACAGAATTGTCTGAACCTGTACATTATCCAATCTCGTGTCCGTCCAAAAAGAGTTTTCCTTTTTCGAGGGGCGTTTAACGCGCTACTATATTTTCTAAAGTTTCTCTTTTGTGTTGTCCTTTCACGGACGGTACCCCGAAAAGTGGACACGAAAGAGAGGATCATCCTGGATCCTGCATATTTACAGAACTCCATAGAAAGGAAACAGTCCCTTAAGACCTTAAGAAACGCCAATGTATACGATTCGATTTGCGAAAAAGGAAGAGGCCAGAAGACTTCTGGAAATTTATAGACCGTATGTGGAAAACACGGCGATTACGTTTGAGTGGGATGTACCTACCCTCGAAGAGTTTGAACACCGTATTGAAACCATTCAGAAGCACTATCCGTATCTGGTTCTAGAAGAGAAAGGCAAAATCATGGGCTACGCCTATGTCGCTCCATTTAAGGAAAGACAGGCATACGCCTGGAGTGTCGAAACCAGCATTTATCTGGATCGAAATTCCCGTCACAAAGGGTATGGCTCCAGACTTTATGAGGCCCTCGAAGAAGAATGCCGCAAAGCTGGATTCATCAATTTTTACGCCTGTATTGCCATCCCTTCCTGTAAGGACGATCCGTATCTGAATCTGGACAGCGTTCGTTTTCATGAAGCCAGAGGATTTAAGGAGTGTGGCCGCTTTGACAACTGCGCGTTCAAGTTTGATCGTTCCTACGGCATCGTCTGGATGGAACATCGCATTCAGGACTATACGCTTCCTCCCAAACCGGTAAAGACGATCGGCTAAACCTGCCAGTCGAAACTTTGCACAGGCAAAAGAAAGGGAAGAAAAGAAAGGGAAAAGGGAAGACAAAAAGAAAAGAGGCATAAGAAAAGGCTGTTCATGCAGGAATGCACGGGCAGCCTTTGGCATTATTTTGATCTGAATAAGATTTTGTGCTGGCTTATTCTGGATGGGAAATGGATTGGAATTATTCAACAACCCACCAGGCAACGCCTTCACCGAGCCATCCGCTGGAAATGAGGAATACATTTTCCTTGCGGCTTGTTGTGAAGTGGTGCGAGCCGGCCTGATCGGCGTTCGGATTGTATGTACGGAATACAGGTACGCCTTTTCCAAGCGCGTTGGAGTACCAGGCGATGCCTTCATATTTCCAGCCGAGATCGGTAAGAACGTTCATTTCCTGCTCATCGAGCGTGAAGTGATGATCGCCGTTGTTCGGGTTGTACAGACGGTAAACCGGTTCGTTGGATGTTTCCGGGGAAACCCAGGCCAGACCTTCATCATACCAGCCGATCGCGGACAGGTAGTTTTTCTCGCGGACATCCTGAGTAAAGAGGTGTTCGCCCGTGTTCGGGTTGTAAACGCGGTAGAGGTTTACCGTTGGGCCAACTTCTTCTTCTCCGCCGGTATCCACGGTTTTGTCGAAGGTATAGGTGTAGGCAGCATCGTATTCCTCATTGGAGAGAACAATGCCGTTTTCATCGGTGTTGATTTCTTCGGTCCAGCGGCCTTTGCTCTGGTCAAAGCCTTCGAGAGCAACCATGCCGGTTGGAATGAGAGACGCATCGAGGGTACCAGCAGCGTGTGCGCCGTCATTGGTTTTCACCATGTCCATGTCGATCTCTACGACTTTCGCATCGGCGGAACCGTCATCCCAGGTACCGTTTTCTACATGGAAAGCCACTTTGCCGGACGGTACGTCCAGTTCGAGACCGGTCTGGTCAATTACGCCGGTGAAGCGAATCGGAACGATCAAGGCCATCCAGGGATCCAGGTCAATGTTTCCGTAGAAGGTTGAGGTGCTCAGAATCGCCTGACCGCCTTTCTGGAAGTTTTCGTCCTTAATGAAGAGCGCGCCTTCTGGAGAGTAGGCATGGATTGTTTTCGGCTGTGTTGTTTTGTCGTCATCGAGCGTCTTGCAGGATACTTTGCCTGTTCCGTTTTCGTTGATTTCAAAGCGAACGGTGATTGTACCGGTCGTCGCATCATAAGAAGCCTGGGTACATTTCATGAACTTGAAGAAGCCTTCGGCAGCTGCGTCGCTTCCTTCTTCAAATACCTTCTGCCATGCCGATGTGTCGCAGAGAATGTCTTCGTTTACCGATACGATTTCCGGATTGATCTGGAACGTATAGGTGTAGCTTCCCTTGAGGGATTTTGTGTAAAACTGAGGTTTGCTGTTGGCCATGATGTACGCCAGACGGAAGGTTCTGTAGCTGTTCCATACGTCGGTCATGTCCAGATCGCCGCCGATCTGCACCTGACTCTGACCTTTACCTGGCTGATAGAGCAGGGAGTCCATCGGGGTGCCGTCTACTAGCGTATCGATCGTCAGATCGCAGTTTACGTCGGTACCTTCGCGGTATGTCGCAGGAAGGTCACTGGCCAGAATCATTTTTTCTTCTTCCGAAAGCGTTTCGTTGATGTCAGCCTGGCTGTTTTCCGACAGGGTGAAACTTTCCATCTGAGTCATTTCCTCTTCCTGAGCAAACGCCTGAACCGGAGAGAGGGTCATTGCAGCGGTGCTAAGGATCATAGAGGTACTCAGAGCAAGTTGTAAAAATTTGTTCTTTTTCATATCATTTCTCCTATAAATCGCTGTATTTGAATTGAACTTGCGTAAACAAGTCGCAATCACTTCGTATTCTAAGTATTATAATATAATTTAATATTCATTCATCGATACGACGCAAATCATATCATGAAGCCATACTCCATGCGACATGAATACTGCATTTGAAAGCGGATCATATAATTTCACACAAAGGATACAAAATTGTTCGAATAGCAAATAAAGATCATTTTAATAAAAAGAAGCGCAGCCGGCCTGCGCTTCTTTTTTGAAGAAAATGGGAAAGACGACAGTCCGAAAGACTCGCCTGTGCCCGGAACATCCTTCTCAAAACCAAAGAAAAAGATCGGCCGTTTCCATTGCCGATCTTCTGGTCTGTCTCATTCCTGTTTGGTCGGTTCGAACAGACGGGAAGTGCTGTTCAGATTGCTGATTCCGGTATCCAGGAAAAGCCGTCTGTTCAATTTCGATCTTCGGACTGGATCCATTTTGTATTTTCCGAATGCATCCATCAACAGACGGAATTCCTCTTGTGCCTGGCGTTATTTCCGATCTGTCTCATCCCGTTCGTGGATCGGACCTTATTTCGCTGCGCTTACTGTCTCAGGCTTGTTTCTCTCCGTTGGCACAATGAGCGTCGGACTGATTTCGTATCAGGCGTTTTTTTCGTCGGTCCAGCCGGCATCGCGGGGATGTCAAAAATTTTGTGTAAATTCCTTTTTTGGTAGTTGAAACATTTGGCC
>NZ_CAPAEZ010000067.1:0-14274 GCF_948576815.1 uncultured Allobaculum sp. | reverse complement strand
TATCCCAAGGAGGCGGTCGAGAAAATACCCGTCTTTTATTTGACGCTTACTCCGCAAAGGATTTGAAACTGGAAAAATTCGAAAAAAATGTGAAAGTCTTTAGATGATTTAAGGCACGACGAAAAGCCCTCCTTGCGAAGGGAAATTTTTCTTAGCCGTCATCATTTGTATTCTGCGTTATACCAACAATGACTTGGTTGTTGTTTCTGCCAGTTGAAGGGGAATTCCAATCTGTTTAAGCAGGATCTGCACCTTTTCAATAAGAACTGGATCTGATTCTTTTGTCAGTTCAACCCGTTCTACGGCCGTTTTCTGAATTTCGTGGACGTTCTCCAATTCCACGAAATTCTCGGCTTCGGTGCAGCTGTTTTCTTCAACCGTCTCGTTCTCAGCCGGGACCGCTGTATTCGATACGTCAGATTCATCACCGGGCCGGAAAAATTCTCCGGTTCAACGCATGTGATAGGCTGCTGTCATCATTTTTCTCGCAATAGCCACCAGAGCTCTCTTCTTGCCGCGTCTGCCAGAAATGGCTTTATACTTATTGCCAAAATATGGATTTTTAACGGCGTTGAGAGCGCACTGAATCAGTACAGGCTTCAGGTATCTCCCACCCTTTCCTATCTTCACTGATTTGTGCTTTCCGTTACTCTGATTACTTGCGGGACAAAGGCCGCACCAGCTTATAAAGTGCTTCACGTTTACGAAGCAATCCATTTTCGGACCGATTTCGCCGAGAATCTGTTTCGCCGAGAGATGGGAAATCCCAGGAATTGACTCCAGAAGTTCAAGCTGGCTCTTGAAAGGTTCAAGAGTTTCTTGCATCATAGATTCGTAGTCTTGAATCTGCTTAGCCGTATGGTCAATTCTTTGATAGGCGGATTTGAGCTCAAATTTCTGCAAGGGGGAGAACTTGGCGCCGGCGAACGCTTTATAAAGTTCTTCCTCTTTTTCTTTACGCTCCTGAGCATTGGCAAACTTGATGATACTGCACGATTTACGCATCCGCTTCTGTACTTCTTCCAGTACCGGCTCCTCCGTGTCCAGCAGGTATTGGATAACATTCCTTGCCGATTCCCCTTCAACACCCGAGAAGATCAAATCAAGTCGGATATTGGCTTCGGTCAGGATATTTCGAATGCGACGGATATTGTCGCCTCTGACGTAAACAAGTTTTGTCCGCGTGCGTGACAGTCGTCTGGCTTCTCAAATGCGCCGTTCGGGAATATAGGATTCCCTGAGAAGGCCGTTAATTCCCAGTTCTGCGATCCACGCAGCGTCCTTCTGGTCTGTTTTCTGACCAGTGATCATCCGCACGTGTTTTGGATTGACTATATGCGGAATCAGCTTTTTCTCTTCACAGACGTTGTAAACCGGTGTGGAGTATTTTCCGGTGGATTCCATGTAGACATCGATCGGATCATGCGGCTGAGATTTCAGAATTTTCTTCGTCATCTCAAGAATCCAGTCACACATCTCAGAAAGATCCGTATGGTTGGATCTGAACTTTTTCGATTTGAGCTTGAGAACATCCACATTGGTTTTAGGATCTTTCACAGAACAGCAGACGCAGGCGTAGACATTGTTTTTATGAACATCGAGTCCGGCGCAGACGGACTTTTGAATCTGAATGGTCATGTCTAAGCTCCTTTCTGAAAGAAACAGGAACCAGAGCAGAGAAGTCGATTCTTTCTGTAAGAGCTCGCCAATCTGATGAAGCTGACGGCCTAAACAAAATGTACAGACTATTCGTAATGAATTTCTATCCAAGGGTACTATTCGAATCGGCAGCGGCTTATAAAAAAACAGTCTCATGAAAGGTAAATAATTATCATTATGAATTATTTGCGTAACGTGCTTTTCCAGTGCTCTGGTACAAAGCGATTCTATCAGGAATCGAAATTGCGAAGAGAAATTCATTAAAAATAATAAAAGAGGGCTCAACGATCCCTCATCCATATTTCAACTAACCAAGGGTGGGCCGCCGCGCGCGGGGGCCTATGAATGAAAAAAAGGCTCGTTCCCCAGCGATGATGCGGTATATAAGACTTTGTATTTGCGGATCGTGGAGCTTGAGAAGAAGTGGCAGGAACGTCGCCAGTCTGGCAGCGGAGGGCGCCCGCTATAAAGGGTCGCTTCAGAAATTTTCATTCACTCACCATTCAGCGAAGGTTTTTTGCTGTTCGGTACGACCAAATATTTCAACTGCTAAAAAATCGAATTTACACAGATTTCTGGACATCCCCTCAGATCCGTACCTGCTCAATTGGCTGCTTCGAATGAAAAGAGAATTGGGCATTTAAAACCCTCCAGTTTTCGCTGAAACAATATCAGCAGAAATTGAAGGGGATAAGACCGTCAAATAAGAAATTACTGTTTATGGTTATAGCGGATGAAGTTGGTCATGACATGCGCTTCTTCTTCCGGAAAACCGTATTTTTCTTTCGCGTCCTGAAGCGCGTATTAAGAAGGTCATGTTGCGGGCAAGCTGACGCATGGTGCTAAGACATTCCACATCTTCTTTCGCTTCGCCGGAGAGCCGTCCATACACCATGTTCCAGTAGTTGGACGACACAACCGGCATTCCGCCAATGGTGAGTACTTATTGAGCTCATCAAAAGTACTCGAATTTCCGCCGCGGTATGTGTCCCTCCGAATTTCATCGCTTTATCAAACCGTGTGGAGTAGAACAGGTACCGCTGGAACGTATATTCGTTTACGTTTGCAAAGTAAACGGGGTATCCAATGATACAGCCGTGAATATTCTTGTTGTCGATGTGGACCATTATCGTTTCCAGACCCAGTTTTTCGAATTCTTTTCGTACTTCCTCAAGGGCGACGGCGGTCTTTCCGTTTACCTTCGGGGAGGCGTTGATCAGTCATACGTCCATTTCCTCTGAAACCCTTTCCTGGTTTCTGGAAAAATTTTTGGTCAGCCGGCAGGTCGAAAATCCGCTTTCAATATAGCCAATCAATTCGGTTGTCCGAATCGGAATGGCTCTCTTGAAGTTCGAACGAAATCTCCGGAAAGCAAGGAAGTCCGTTTTGTGAATCAAGCTCGTATCCTTCGTTTGAAAAGGACAGAACAGCCGCAAATGTACCCCTGAAAGAGAAAAGGATCGACTCAGGTACAATAGAACTGTCCAAAGCGCTGAAAACGCCTCCAAGTTACTCTAACCCGGAGGATGGTTCGAGCATTGCGCCGTGCGGACAACCAGAACAGCTTGCAATGGGGAGACAGAAAGAGGGAAGTTATCGATGATTGCCTTATACGAAAGCCGTAAGGGAACCTGGCACAAACAAGCAGAAATGCCCAATCAGGATGCAGCGATCGCCCTGCAGATTCACAATGCGACCATCGCCGTTTTGTGCGATGGGGTATCACTCAATTACCGGATGGAACCTTCGCACAGTGAAGAAGCTTCCCGATTCTGCGTGAAAGAAAGCGTCGCCTATCTTCGTTCGCATTTACACACAAATACGCCGGATGCAGAAATGGACAGCCTGCTGCGCAGTCTTTTTGTTCATGTCCGACAGGAAATGATTCGCTATTTAAACGCGAAAGGCATTGAAGAAGGCGACGCGTCCACAACAATGCTGGTCGCGATTTATCGCAAAGGAAAACTATGGGGCGGTCTGGCCGGAGACGGCGGTATTTTGTATGAACGAACCGATCGTTCGATTGCGATGATGGTTACCGAGATCAAGACGTCTTCGATGGTTTATTCGCTGCGCGATTCCAGGCACTGGGCCTTTTTCAATTCTCTGGGCTCGCCGCTTCCGGTTCGTCGTGTTTTTATCGCGACCGATGGCGTGTTCGATACGATCTGCGGCTGGAACGGCCAGGGCGTCGTCTGTCATGTGGATGAACTGTTCGACTTCTGGAACGTATCCCGTGTGAAGGAAAAACAAAGAGAGGCGTATTTAAAAGCAAGAGTGGACGAAGTCCAGTCCGGAGATGATCTCTCCGTTGCGCTGATTGAGGATTCACACTATTTCCATACAAAATGAGAACGATTAGAATATTCCAGTAAACTCAGGAAATGCGCGAAACGGCGCATTTCTTTTTTGAGGCACATTTCTTTTTTGAAAAGACAGGAAAGCGTCTTCGTGCATGAAAGAAGATCGATCCAAAAGCAGGAAGACGGGAAAAGAGAAAAATTTATGGCAGAAAGACTTTTTGATCATGCTGTCGATCGCTCGAGCGATCATTCGTTGAAGTATCATGCCGGTCCGATGCTGAGCGATCCGAAAATGATTCCGCTCTGGATTGCAGATATGGATTTCGCCGCACCGAAAGCCGTACGCGATGCGCTGGAAAAATGCTGCGCGCTGGGCGTATTTGGCTACACCGCCCCATGGGATAAGTATTTACAGGCGGTACAGAACTGGATGAAATCCCGCCATCATACCGCGATTGAAAAAGACTGGATCGTAACGGCGCCCGGTATTGTTCCGGCGATTAAAATCCTGATTCAGGCACTCACAAAAGAGGAAGATCCAATTCTGATTTTCCCTCCGGTTTATCACCCGTTCAAAAACAGTATTGAAGAACTGAACCGTACACTGGTATGCAGTCCTTTAAAGGAAGAGAACGGCATCTATTCCATCGATTTTGAAAATCTGGAGACGCAGCTCAAAGAGAAAAAAGTGCGTATGATCATCTTCTGCTCGCCGCATAATCCGACGGGAAACGTCCGGGCTAAAGAAGATCTCCAGCGTCTGGCTGCCCTTTGCAAAAAGTACGATATTGTGCTGGTCAGCGATGAAATTCACATGGACTTTGATCCCGATCATCGTCATACGACCATGCTGGAAGCGGATCCGACCATTGCGGATCAGCTCGTTCTCTGCACCGCTCCATCCAAGACATTCAACCTGGCTGGTCTGCAGGATTCCAACCTGATCATCCCAGATGAAACCATTCGCAAAGCCGTACGCAAGACGATGTCACGCTGCGGTATGGGCGAGGCCAATGTTCTCGGCCTTGTCGCCTGTCAGACTGCCTACGAGCACGGTGCCGAGTGGGTAGATGAGCTGAACGCCTGTATCCGCGAAAACGCGCGGTTTATCCAGAAGTATCTGGAAGAACACATTCCGGAAATTCGCATGGCCATTCCGCAGGGAACATACCTGTTCTGGCTCGACTGCCGAGGCCTGCAGATGAGCGATGAAGAACTGCACGACTTCTTTTTGAACAAAGCGCATCTCTGGCTCAATGACGGCGTGATGTTCGGTCAGGAAGGAAGTGGATTCATGCGTCTCAATGCCGCCTGCCCAAGATCGACGCTCAAGCGCGCGCTCGACCAGCTTGCTGATGCCTGGAACGAAAAGAAGAAGAACCAGATCCCGATCGGCGATCTGTCGCTGCGATAGAAAGCCGTAAACTGGAAAGACAAAAACAGCCGCCCCTGCGAAGAAGAGAACGAAGCGTTCGTCCGGCTTTCTTCTTTGAATACGGGGCGGCTTTTCTTCTGGAAACAAGGGCGACTGCAAATTGTCGAGACTGCACAATTCGAAAAAGAATTTGTCACATCCCGCTCATTTTCCATCTGCAAAGACCAACAAATGGATCGATTCTTTCTTTTTTGAAACAGAAAGGCATATAATTGAGTGATTCACTATTTTATTTAGGAGATGAATGGAGGAATATTATGAGTTACGCAAGCTTCAACGATATCGTCGCACACATGAAAAACTACGGATTCGTATACCAGGGATCCGAAATCTACGGCGGCCTTGCCAATACCTGGGATTTTGGTCCGCTTGGTATCGAACTGAAAAATAATATCAAAAACGCCTGGTGGAAACGCTTCATCCAGGAACAGCCGGAAAACGTCGGCATTCAGTCGGCCATTCTGATGAACCCGCAGGTATGGGTAGCCAGCGGCCACGTCGGCGGATTCTCCGACCCGCTCATGGACTGCAAGGACTGCAAAACCCGCTACCGCGCAGATACCCTGATTGAAGACGCCACCGAGGGCAAGGTCAATCCCGCTGGATGGACCAACAAGCAGATGGAAGAATTCATCGACGAGCACGAAATTGTCTGCCCGAACTGCGGCAAGCACAACTTCACCCCGATTCGCCAGTTCAACCTGATGTTTAAAACGTTCCAGGGCGTTACCGAAGACGCGAAAAATGAAATTTATCTGCGCCCGGAAACCGCACAGGGCATTTTCGTAAACTTCAAAAACGTACAGCGCACCATGCGTAAGAAACTGCCGTTTGGCGTCGGCCAGATCGGTAAATCGTTCCGTAATGAGATCACACCGGGCAACTTCATTTTCCGTACCCGTGAATTCGAACAGATGGAACTCGAATTTTTCTGCAAGCCGGGAACCGATCTGGAATGGTTCAAGAAACTCGAAGGCATGTGCGAACAGTTCCTGCATGACCTCGGCCTGACTTCCGATCGTCTGCGCCTGCGTGCTCATGATCAGGAAGAACTTTCCCACTA
This sequence comes from uncultured Allobaculum sp., assembly GCF_948576815.1. NCBI lineage: Bacteria > Bacillati > Bacillota > Erysipelotrichia > Erysipelotrichales > Erysipelotrichaceae > Allobaculum > uncultured Allobaculum sp. Next base: position 7,814 of record NZ_CAPAEZ010000067.1, on the reverse strand, counting down.
TTCCAACGCAACCACCGATATCGAGTACCTCTTTGGCGCTCCGATCGGCTGGGGCGAACTCTGGGGCATTGCTGACCGTACCGACTTTGACCTCACAGCGCACCAGAACACATCCAAGCAGTCTCTGGAATACTTCGACCAGGAAGCCAATGAAAAATACATTCCGTATGTTATTGAACCTTCCGTCGGCGTTGAGCGTCTGATTCTTGCGGTTATGTCGCAGGCTCTCGAAAACGAACAGATTTCCGAAAAGGACAGCCGTATCGTTCTTCGCCTGCATCCTTACCTCGCTCCATATAAGGCAGCCGTTCTTCCGCTGTCCAAAAAGCTTTCCGAACAGGCCAGAGCGCTCTGCGGCGATCTCGCTCGCGACTTCTCCGTAACCTACGATGAAGCCAATAACATCGGTAAACGCTATCGTCGTCAGGATGCGATTGGTACGCCGTTCTGCATCACCGTTGACTTTGAAACGGAAAATGACGGCTGTGTAACCGTTCGTGAACGCGATTCCATGGAACAGGTCCGCATTCCGCTGACTGAAGTGAAAGACTACATCGCTTCCCGCGTTCAGTTTGCCTAGGCTCTTCCATTTCAGGCTGCTCCCGCTCTGGGAGCAGCAGCTGATTCGAGAAGAGAAATTCCTTTTGCGTATTACGAATGGAATGGGATCCATTTCGCCGCGTCGAAAAGCGAGTACCCTTCACCTCATTTTGTCATCCGCCCGGATTAAAAAGTTACGCATTTTGTTCATTTGCACAGTGAACGAAACGTCGACGATTGAACAGAGCGAAAACGGGGCGAAAACGATACGCGACGTACGACTGCTATTTCCTTCATTTACTGATCAAAGAGCCGAATTCTGCCTCCGGCTCTTTGCTTGTTTTCATAAAACGGCGTGATCCCCCAGGGAAAGGAGCCTGAGTTTCATGCAGATTCCTGAACAGGATCTTCGTAATATTTTGGATCAGACCGATATCATTTCGGTCATTGAGCGGTATGTCCCTCTCGAAAAAAAGGGAAAAGAATATCTTGGTGTCTGTCCGTTTCATGACGACCATTCGCCATCCATGCGCGTCTCCCCGGACAAGCAGATTTATAAATGCTTCAGCTGCGGCGCCGGCGGCAATGCGCTTCGCTTCATTCAGAACATTGAACATATCTCTTTTCCGGAAGCAGCGGCGAAAGCTGCCGAATGGATCGGCTATCCGCTCAACATTCAGAAGGCTGAACCGGATGAAAAGAGTGTTCAGAACCGCGACGCGTACGAAACGCTGCGCCTGTTTACGGTGTACTGTTCGTACGAGCTGTTCAGTCAGGACGGACTGAAGGCCCTGTCCTATTTGAGCGGCCGCGGCTTTTCGAAAGAAATACTGAAAGAATACGAAATCGGCTATGCGCCGGAAGCCGGCATGGTCAAGGACTATCTGACGCATCGCATTTCCGATCGAACCATGCTGGAAAAAACCGGTCTGGTTCAGATTGGAACGAACGATCTCATCCCGAGCTTTTACAACCGGATTATGATTCCGATCCATGACGCCAACGGTAAGCCGGTTGGGTATACCGCCCGTATTTTGCCGCCGGCGCAGGGACCGAAGTATGTCAATACGACGTCCACGGAGCTTTACGATAAAAGTTCGCTGATTTTTAATTATCACCGCGCGAAGGATGAAGCCCGCAAAGCCGGCCGCGTCATTCTCTGCGAAGGCGCCATGGACGTACTGGGACTGGCCAAAGGCGGCTTCAAAGAAGGTATTGCCTGTCTAGGAACAGCGCTGACGGATACGCAGCTCGGCCTGATCGCCGCGCTGAACGTTCCGGTCACGCTCTTTTATGACCAGGATGAGGCAGGCCAGAACGCGGTCTGGAAATTTGCGCAGAAAGTGCAGAATACCGGAATCCGCTTTTCCATCGTCGCCAATGCGCCGCGAAAAGATCCGGATGAAGTGTTCAATGCCTACGGCCGGGAAGGACTGGAACAGGCGATTGAACAGACCGTCTCGTACGCGTCCTTCGCGTTCGACTATTTAAAAAATCAGTACAATCTCAACAACTACGAGGATAAGAAGCAGTACGCTCGCGCCATGGAGTCGATCATTCGAACGACCCTCGAATCGTTCGAACAGAATGCGGCGTTTGAAAAGCTGAAAGCACTGACCGGCTTTTCCTTTACCGCCGAACCCCTCAAGCCTGTCTGGCAGCCAAACCGCTTTAAAAAAGGCGGAAAAGCAGCAGGGAATGCCGCTCCAGCGGTCATCCCGCCGGTTGTCAAAGGCCGTCTGCAGGCGGAAAAATCCGTCCTGTGGTCCATTCTGTTTCATGAGAGCTTTCTGAAGCAGTTTCAGGAGCAGGTCGGCTTCTTCTCGAATCCCGCCTGTTCGAGACTGTCTCTCTACATTTTGCATGCGTATAAGACCGATGCCTCGCTGGATCCGGCCATTCTGATCGAACAGATAGAAGAGCCGGATGCGCGGGATCTGCTCGTTGAACTGGCGGAATGGCCGGACTATTCCGATCTGCTTCCTCAGTTTTTCGACGATGCCGTCTGCAAAATTAAATCGGATATGTTATCGCACAAGATCGATTCCCTGACGAGGCAAATTCATCAGGCGAGAGATCTGAGCGAAAAAATAGAACTGACCAAAACGAAACAGTCGCTGGTTCTCGAAAAGAACCGGCTCAAAAAGACGGTCCAGTTCTGAGCTGCACGAATGGACCGTTCTATTCACGGCATGCGTCTTTGTTAAACCGCACGCTGTCCATCGCCTCGCTGTCCATTTCGCACAGGGATGGCGGGCGAATTTTCATAATTGGAAAAAGAGACATAGAAAGGAACCTGATACGATGACCAGAAAAGCCAGGAAATTCCGTTCGCTCGACGAAGCGAAAGAGTATCTGCTTTCTATGAGAGATCAGAAAGAAGCGGTTGATCTTTGTGACTTTCAGGAGATGATTGCTTCCCTTGATCTGAGTGATGAAGAAAATGAGGATCTGTTTGAATGGATCCGAAACAGCCAGGTCCTCGAACTCGATTCGGATACGGAGGGACTCGAAGCCGACGACCTCGATGACGAGCCTGTCCGTTCCAGGAAGGACCCCTTTCCCGAAGACTTCGGCGAAGCTCTGGAAGGAAGACTGGATCAGGAGCTTAAGGAAGACCAGGAAGAAGAATTAGAAGAAGAACTGGAAAGCGAAAGCACTCAGGAAGAAGAGGAGAACTTCAGCCAAACCGCAAAGTCGCGCAGGGCCTCTTATGACGAGATTGAAAAACTCGAAAAGGCATTTGAGGAAAATTCCAAAAATCGCAGCAGCGATCCCGTACGCATGTATTTGCGCGAAATCGGTCAGATTCCTCTGCTCACCGCCCAGCAGGAAAAGGAAGCCGCCAAAGGCTACCAGGAAGAAGGACGCAAGGAATGCCGCGATCTGCTGATCAATTCCAACCTGCGTCTTGTCGTTTCCATTGCCAAAAAGTTCAACGGGCGCGGCCTGCCGCTGCTCGATCTGATTCAGGAAGGAAACTGCGGCTTGATCAAGGCGGTCGAAAAATTCGACTACAAGCGCGGATTTAAGTTTTCAACGTACGCGACCTGGTGGATCCGCCAGTCCATTACGAGAGCCATCGCTGACCAGTCCAAGACGATTCGCATTCCGGTCCATATGACCGAGACGATCAACAAGCTGACGCGTATTCAGCGTCAGCTCATTCAGGATCTGGGACGCGATCCGCTTCCGGAAGAAATTGCGGAAAAGCTTCCGAATATGAAACCGGAAAAAGTCCGTGAAATTCAGCGGATCGCTCTTGAACCGGTTTCGCTCGAAACGCCGATCGGCGAAGAAGACGATTCGCATCTTGGCGATTTCATTGAAGACAAAACGTCCATTTCTCCAGTGGAATACACCCACAACCAGCTGCTCAAGGACGAAATCGCGCTCGCGTTAGAAACGCTGAACAAAAGGGAAGAGGAAGTCATCATGATGCGCTACGGCCTCCATGACGGTCAGCCCCGTACCCTGGAAGAAGTCGGACAGGCGTTTTCGCTGACGCGCGAACGCATTCGCCAGATTGAAGTCAAGGCGCTGCGCAAGCTCAAAAGCCCGGCCCGCTCCAAACGGCTGAAGGATTTTAAACAGTAATGGAAATTCAGAAACTCCCCGGACTTTCGACGCTATCCAAACGCCTGAACATTCTGGCGCAGGAAGTCGAAGGTCCAGTACTTGCGGATATCGGCTGTGATCACGGTTTCGTATGCATTCAGGCTCTTCTAAACGGCAAAGTGCAGAAAGCCTATGCCTGTGATTTGCGGGAAGGCCCGCTCGAATCAGCCAGAGCCAATGTCGCTCAGGCGGGTCTTAGCGATCGGATCTTCTGCCGCCTTCGAAACGGGATCGAAGGATTAGAAGACGATGTGAATCAGATTCTGATCGCCGGCATGGGCGGTACGCAGATCGAACAGATTCTTGCGGCCAGTCCGCTTCCGGATCGAGTATCGTCCCTGCTGCTTTCTCCGCATAAGGATACCGAACATCTGCGCCAGTGGCTCTGCGATCATGGCTTTACCATTGTCCGCGAGCGGATGATTCAGGACGGCCATTTTTATCCGTTGCTTTATATACGCCCTCCAAAAGCAGAGAAGCAATCGCCGGCGGTCGATGGTACGCTGTCGCCTCAGGCCCTGTATTTTGGCGTTCATCCAAAACGGGACGCGGATTATGATGCGTGGCTGTTGTGGCGGCTTAACAAATGGAAAACCATCTGTAAAAACATGCCGGAAGATAAGAAAGCACCGTTTCTGCAGAAAATCGAGATGGCAAGATCCCTCCAGAATCTCTCAGACGGATCTGTCTCATCTACACTGGATCCAGGCAAGGAATAAGCGTCCAAAACCGGTCCAGCTGCTTTTTTCACCACAGGAAATGAACAGGCTATCGTCAGGAACTGAATTCCTTACGGCAGCTTTTCCTTTGTCTGGACTGAGCCGTTTTGCGGCGCAGACGACGCGAAAAAAGCGGAAATCCAAAGGAGATCCCCGCTGAACTGCGAATGGAGCAGCGCAAATCGATAGTGATCTGGTTTCTGTGAGTGAATTGAAACAGTAAATGCAGCCATTGAACGGATAAAAATGAGCTGTTTTTGTCAATTGAAAACTGGTCCAGGCGCGTAATTGAAAGGCTGGCCCGTGAATGGAATATCACGGTGGAAGAAATGCGGGCAATTCTCTCGGCCCGCATTGAGGCCGGAATGAATGACCCTGACCCGAAGAAGCGGGTGCAATGGGAAAGGATATCCCGCGCCGGGACGATACCTGCGCCGGAAGAGCGGCTTCGGCAGGCGGTAGAGCGGATCGAAGCCGAAGGGTGCGGCGATCTGCTTCGATGGTATCCGATTTTATGAGCAAGGGTGCATTTTTAAGAGCGGGATTTTGAATAATGGCAAGAATGAAAAACAGCAGGTTTGCGCATCGCTATGTGCCGCCTGCTGTTTTTCGTATCTATTTCTCTGTCTGTACAAATTTTGTCCTTTCTGATGAATTCAACTGGATTGAATTTTTCTTCTGTCCAGTATCCCGGGTTCGAAAAGCGTTTGCAATATATAGATGATAATAGAAATCAAACTATACGAATAATCAATAAAAACAGTATAAATAGAAATGAGCTTGCGGAAGCGGAAATTCCGTTTTCTTCGTTCGTTTCGGCTTCAAATCTGTGTACGATAAAAGAAGACGATTGAAAAACCAGACAGCAGGCAGGAGGGACACGTATGCCATTTAAGCTCATTCGAAATGATATTACGGAAATGCACGTCGACGCCATTGTGAACGCGGCCAATCGATCACTGGCCCAGGGCGGCGGCGTGTGCGGGACCATCTTTCAGAAAGCAGGCGCGGCAAAAATGGCAAAAGCCTGCAAGCCTCTGGCACCCATTTCGACCGGCCAGTCGGTTCTTACGCCTGGATTTGCGCTGCCGGCAAGATACGTCATTCATGCGGCAGGTCCAGTTTTTGCGAGTTACACTCCAGAAGAGGCGAGATCCCTGCTTGCCAGAACCTATCAGAGTGCTTTGCAGCTGGCCGATGAAAATGAGATCCGCAGTCTTGCCTTTCCTCTGATTTCCAGCGGAATTTACGGCTTTCCTAAAGACCAGGCGCTTCAGGTCGCCATGACGACCATTCTGGATTTTCTGAAAGATCATGAGATGGATGTCTATCTGGTGGTGTTTAACCGGGAATCCTTCGCGCAAAGTCGAAAACTGGCCGGTGAAGTGGAAAGCTATATTGAAGACAATTATGCGGAAGAACATACTGACCGATCACGGTCGGAATCCTTTGAACTGGATGATTTTGAACTGGATGATGAGGAAGAGCTTGTCCACGCCGCACCTTCACTCGTTGAAGCGCCTCATTTTGCAACTGCTGCCGCAGCAGAAGGAATGCCTGAAGACGAGGAAGATCATTTTATCGTCGATGAACCGTTTAATCAGAAGCTTTTCCATCTGATTGATGCCAAAGGCATGAGCGATGTGGATGTATACAAGCGGGCCAATCTCGATCGCAAGCTCTTTTCCAAAATCCGAAGCCGCAAAAACTACATCCCCAGCAAGAAAACGATCCTGTCTTTGGCCATAGCGCTGAAGCTTACTCTCCAGGAAACCGATGAGCTGCTCGAAAGTGCGGGCTACGCTCTGTCGCGTTCGCTGCTGTTCGATGTGATTGTTGAATTCTTTATCCAGAAGCAGAAATACGACATTTTTAAAATAAATGAGGTTCTCTTTCTCTACGATCAGCCGCTGCTCGGCTCGCTCTGATGCTCAGACAGCCGGCCAATTGGATGTCGCCGTACCGTTTTAAATGTCGCTTTTCGGGCGACCTGAAGAAAAGCCTTCTTTTGTAGGATGGATTCATCCAGAAAAGGAGGTTTTCTTCTATGACAGCAGGATTAACTGAACTTGTTTTTATTCTCGATCAGAGCGGCTCCATGTACAATCTGACCGAAGATACGATTGGAGGTTTCAACTCCATGCTCGAAAAGCAGCGTCATGTAAAAGGCGACTGCAAAGTCACAACGGTTCTCTTCAACGACAGGGCGCATACAATCCACAACCGCCTCGATCTTCAGGCAGTGCGTCCTATGACCCGTAAAGACTACATACCGCACGGGTCTACCGCACTCTATGATGCGGTAGGAAGGACGATGGATTCGATCATCGCGTCACAGCGGCACATGAATCCGAAATACCGAGCTAGCCAGGTGATGTTTGTCATCATTACGGACGGATTGGAAAACGACAGCATGTACTATTCCGCCAGCCAGATTCGAAAGATGATTGAGTACGAAAAAGAAAAATACGGCTGGAAATTTATTTTCCTCGGCGCCAATATCGATGCCGAAAAAGCAGGCTCCGAGATCGGAATTGATGCCCGATTCACCGCAAGCTACGTACCCGATGCGGAAGGGACAGAGCTGAATTTTGAGGCGGTCAGCGCTGCAGCGGCCTGTGTACGGGAGAGCGGTATTCTGGAGGAAGACTGCCTCGATGAAATCCGCAGCGATGAAAAGAAACGAAATCGAAGACGCTTTTAAAGATCTTCGCGTATTCCGAAGATGAAGAGACAGCATGGAAACCGAAAAGACAGCCGCAGCTGCCCTCAGGCATAGGAAATCAAGTCTAATAAAGAAAAACGTTCAGGTGTTCGCTTCACTCGCAAAGGCGAGGCGAAATCTGAACGTTTTTCTTTAATAGGACTTCGAATCAGAAATAGAAAGTAAGTGTCAAACAATCGACGGGTATACGCGAGACTGAATATTAGATACGC
>NZ_CAPAEZ010000066.1:0-14319 GCF_948576815.1 uncultured Allobaculum sp. | reverse complement strand
CGACAATAGCCGCAAGGCAAAGATAGGAAGTTGCCGAACATGAAGAATCCCCCGAAAGATAAAGGAGAAATCCGATATCGTTCGGGGATTTTTCTACGTTTGAAGCGGTCTTTGATGAAGAAGCAAAAATCCGGCTTACGATCGGCGCCTGGATTGTTTGTGCGCCTTCCACACCTGATAGAGAATGTCCTTCAGAGCTAGCATGGCATCCTGTTCGCCAAATCCGTAATCGATTTTGAGCGCGTCCAGCAGACGCTCGATTTCATGGGCATACCACGATATGTTGACCTGATTCGGGTACTCGGCCAGAATGGGATACTTTTTCGCCCAGACGCTCGTCCAGTCGATTTTATCTGTTAGTGAGTCGGTGGAGCGTTCGATCGCCTGCTCGATTTCTTCTTTGTCCAGATCGGACTGGATGAGTTCGTCAAGACTGAGATGATAGAGAGCGGCCATCTTTTTGGCCTGGCGAAGATCCGGAACGGTTTCGTCCGTTTCCCATTTGGAAACGGTCTGGCGGCTGATGCCCAGTTTTTCCGCAACGTCTTCCTGAGAAAGGCCCTGCTTCTTTCTGGCTTGAAATAAACTGCTGCCTAACGTCATGTCTTTCCTCCTGTTTTGTCTGAACAAAGTATAGAAGATGCCGGGATCCCTCTCCACCGTCCAGAGAGAGCTGTTGCGTCCGAAAACGTAACGAGCTGGTTTATTTGCGGTTTCTTCCGGACAGCCAGAACATTCTTGCTGCCCGGAAGCGCCCAAAAGGAAAGCCCCTGTTTTTTGAAGAACGCCGTCGCGGTTCACGGATTTGGCTGGCTGTTCGTAGGATCGCATGCGCTCATAAGTTATAATATGGAAGTTCATCTTTCGTTTGTTCAAACGAAAGTGCAGAAAGGAACCATGATATGAAGAACTGGAAACGTATGCTTTCTCTCGTTCTCTGTGCCAGCTGCATGATGCCTGTGAGCACGGTATCCATGTTTGCTCAGGAACAGACCGATTCCCTTACAGACCTTCCGACGGACAGTGTGGAAACGCCGGATGAGGGAGATGATTCCTCTTCCGATACCGATTCAGAAGACAAACCCGGAAACGAAGTCGATGCGACGGTTTACGACTGGTACAAAGATCCGAAAACCGTTTATGAAGTCAAGCTGTATCAGGATGACCTGGCGAAACTGACCAGCAAGGATGAAACGGAACAGCAGGCGATCCGACAGGAACAGGTACGCGCCGCAAAATTCCTGGAAGATCATGAATATGTGGAAATGCACCGCCTCTACAACCCGAACAGCGGCGAACACTTTTATACGTCTGATGAAGACGAATTCAGCTACCTTGTCCAGGCGGGCTGGAACGATGAAGGCATCGGCTGGCTTGCTCCGCTCAGCGGCGGTAAGGAAGTCTATCGTCTGTACAACCCTAACGGGGACCACCATTACACCATGGATGCCAACGAACGCGATTTCCTCGTTTCGGCAGGATGGAATGATGAAGGCATCGGCTGGTTTTCTGCCGATGAAGAAGACGCGCCGAACACTCTTCCGGTTTATCGTCAGTACAACCCGAATCAGTTCATGAATAACCATAACTATTCCACGGATGCCCGGGAACACCGGATGCTGACGCAGAAACTGGGCTGGAACGATGAAAATATCGGCTGGTATGCTATTTCTCCGGTTTCCGTTGTGGAACAGTCCGACCACACGTTCAAAGTCTATGACAACAAGACGATGGAACAGCTGGAAGGCGAGCAGAAAGTCGGCGGACAGGTAATGATCCTCGATCCGAAAAACGACGGAAAATCCGTAATCGGTCTGTATAAAACCGAGGACAGCGTTTACCTCTATGACGAAAACGGCTTTCAGTCCTACGGTCTGAAAGAATACGGCGGCGATACGTATCTCTTTGATATCGATACCGGAAAGGCAACCGTCGGCGATTACCTCATGGATGAAAACGGCGAAAACCCGCGCTATGTGACATTTGATGAAGAAGGACGCATGCTCAAGGGCGTAACCGTCAACGGCATCAAGTACGACCAGGACGGTACGAAGCTGACCTTGACCCCAGACGAAAGCCTCATGCTTGAGTGCCTGGCGGTATACCGCGATGCAGGACGTGAACTGCGCGATATTTACGACTGGACATGGAACACCATTCGCTACATTCCTTCCGATAAGGAAAAGGATGTGCCGTCCGATATGACGGCTCTCCAGCATCTGGCTACGCTTGGCTTTACGGATCGTTCCGGAAGTGCAGCCGTCTTTGCGGCGACTTTCGGCACGCTGGCCAAAAACCTCGGCTACGATGTACAGGTCATCAGCGGCGAACTCCGCACGCAGAGCGGCTGGTCCGATCACAGCTGGGTAAAAATCAAGCTGGACGGAAACGAATACATCTTTGACCCGATGCTCGAACGTGCACTGAAAGGCGATGGCAATCTCTGCTGGATGCAGAACGCCGAACGTCCGAAATATCAGTACAAAGAAGGCTTCGTTCAGGAATAAGCCGAGTGAAGGATCTTCACAGACAGAAGATCCGTTTTGAAAAAAAATTTAGTTCTGCAGGCGAAATCGTCTGGATTGAGAAAATCTGGGCGGCTTCGCTTTTTTTGCCCGTTGGCCTTTTCTGTTCCGGTCTTTAAAGGAAGGCGGTTTTCCAAAGCCGGGAAGAGGTTTGAACAATCCGTCTGGATACCGTATCGAAATGCTTGGTGAGTGAAAACGCTTAAAACGGCGAGCGGTTTGTTTTTTATTCCAGTGGGGTGGTCAAACTGCGCGAAGTGCAAAAAGAATGATTAATATAATTCTGAACAAATTAAACAGCCCGCCAAAAAGGCATAAGGCAAACGTTTCAAAACAGAACAGAAACGCGGCTGAACAGAACAGGCAGAACGCCCAGGAGGAATAGAGCAGACTATGCAGAAACCATTTCGATTTGATCTTCACATGCATTCCGACGCATCGAGCGATGGCCAGTTTACCCCGAAGGAACTGATCGATATCGCCAGAGAAAACGGCATGAACGCGATTGCACTGACCGATCACGATACGCTCAGAAACACAGACGAATTTGCAAAGGAAGCGAAGAAAGCCGGAATCGATACAATTATTGGAATCGAAGTTTCGACGCTGTATAAAGGGGAATATTCCGTCCATCTACTTGGCTATAACGTAGATCCCGAAGATTCATGGCTGAATTCTCTGGAAGCCATGCAGGACGAAATTCGCCGAACGACCTTTCATACCCGCGTGGAAAAACTTTGCCGCAAATACAATCTGACGGTCGACGAAGAAGAAATTTTGCGCCAGGCTGGGGATAAAAACCCATGGTTTACGCTGATGGATGTCGTTTTTCAAATGCCGGAAGCGCAGAACATTGAAGACTTTCAGGATTACCTGCCTGGCGGCAAACGCTGCTCCCCGGCGCCTGTCAATTTCTACTGGGACCGCTGCGCCACACCGGACAGCGATCTGTATGTACGTGTAGATGCGCCCGATCTTTTTGAAGCCATCGATCGCGTGCATCAGGCCGGCGGCATCGCCGTTCTTGCCCATCCGTTCCGTACGTTTGATCACAAGGATGAAGAACTTGAGAAGCTGATCGAAAGCGGACTGGACGGCATTGAAGCCTATTCCAACTACCATTCTCCCGAACAGATCGATTACTACCGCACGTTTGCGGAAAATCACGATCTGATGATTACATGCGGATCTGATTTCCACGGCGAAAAGAAACCCGATATTGTCATGGGCGACTATCACCTGGATCGGGACGGAACCCCGTATTTTGAACGCTTTTCCAGAACGCTCAGCAAGCACAAGAACAGCGCGAAGTAGATCGCAGTAAGGCAGTATGATAACAAACGAACTGGCTGGTTGACGCAAGGCGGATTGCCATAAGATAAACGTGAATAAGCAAAGCCCTGCGGACATGGATCCAGAACACTGGACGGAAGCCGGCAGGGCTTTTTGTGTACAAAAAAGGCGGGATTGCGCCCGCCTAATTTGTTTTGATCGATAATTTTACTCTAATTAGTCACCAAGGGTAACAGCACCAGTTGGGCAAACGCCAACGCAAGCGCCGCAATCGATGCATACATCAGCATCAACTACTGCTTTGCCGTCTGGAAGGGTGATAGCACCAGTAGGGCAAGCGCCTTCGCAAGCACCGCAACCGATGCAGAGATCATCATTAACTACAGCAGCCATTGTAAAGTCTCCTTTCGTTTGGTCCTCTCCATTATAGAAAAAATCCGGGGATCGAGAAACGTTTTTATCCCCGTTTTAGTTAGCCCTAACATACAGTCGCAAAGCTCTGGAAATTCCATGTAAGGGATACCAGTCGAGTTTAAGGAAACTTCAAAGGACGAAATCGGGAAAGGGCGGGCATCGCCGGCAGGCAAAAAAATGAAGAATGGTACGCTTAGGACAGCATTATCCGAATCGCTTTAGCGCGTCGGAAGCGCTTTCGGATCCTTAGTCCGGACAGATGCGGACAATTTCGTCAAAACGACACTTTCCCCGGTTTGCCTATGGAAATGAGGAATAGAAAGACTAAGATCAAAAGCATATAACAGGCATACCCGCACGGGCATGCAAGATAAACAGGAGTGATGAATATGGGTTTTAAAGAAGCAGCTACGCAGACATCGATTCATACGATGGTCAACTATATTAACGGAAATCCGCAGAAAAACCTGCCCCGTCTGATGGCTCTGATCAACACGGTAATGAAAAACGATACTTCATTTCCGGGCCCCCGGGCAGCGATCACAAAAGTTGTCAACGATCCCGACAACAATCTGAACAAACTGCTGTGCAATATTTTTGAAGATGTGGATACCGGCGTCATCAAAAAAGCCTTCACAAACTTCGTAATCAACGCCAACTTTATTGGCTGGGAAAGACAGCAGAAAGTCCGTGAAGAATATGGATGCAATGTCCCCTGGACGATCCTTCTTGACCCGACAAGCGCCTGCAATCTGCACTGCACCGGATGCTGGGCAGCCGAATATGGAAACAAGCTGAACCTGTCCCTGGATGAAATCGATGACATCATCCGCCAGGGCAAGGAAATGGGCGTTTACTTCTATATTTATACAGGCGGTGAACCGCTGGTTCGTAAGAAAGACCTGATGGAAATCTGCCGTCGTCATAACGACTGCGTCTTCATGTCCTTCACCAACGGTACGCTGATCGATGACGCGTTCGCGGAAGAAATGCTGGAAGTGAAAAACTTCTTCCCGGTTATTTCGGTTGAAGGCCTCGAAGAAGCCACCGACTTCCGTCGCGGAGAAGGCGTTTATGGCAAAGTTCTGAAAGCCATGGATATCCTCCATTCCCACAAGCTGCCAATCGGTATCAGCTGCTGCTACACATCGAAGAATATTCCGTCCATTGTTTCGGATGAATTCATCGATGAAATGATCAGCCGCGGCGTAAAATACGCCTGGTTCTTCCACTACATGCCAGTCGGCAACGATGCTGCAGTCGAACTGCTGCCGTCTCCTGAACAGCGTGAATACATGTACCACCGTATTCGTGAAATCCGTGAGACTAAGGAAATCTGGCCAATGGACTTCCAGAACGACGGTGAATACCTCCAGGGCTGCATCGCCGGCGGACGCCGCTACTTCCATATCAACGCCAACGGCGATATGGATCCATGCGTATTTATCCACTACTCGGATTCCAACATTCGCGAAAAGACCATCCTCGAAGGACTCTGCTCGCCAATGTTCATGCAGTATAAAAACCATCAGCCGTTCAACGGCAACCATTTAAGACCGTGCCCAATGCTGGAAAACCCGCATGCGATCGGTGAAATGGTTCATGCTTCCGGCGCACATTCCACAGACCTGGAATCTCCGGAATCGGTAGAACACCTGATGGAAAAGACCGAGGAATATGCGAAAAACTGGAAACCGGAAGCAGACCGTCTGTGGAAGATTTCTCACCATACTCCGTACAAGGAAACGCATGAATACATCATGTCCCGTGAGGAGTATGAACAGACTGTCGTTCCAAAACTGAACCGCCAGATCGACGAGTATACGCCGGATTCCTTGCGTTCTTCGATAAAATAACCTGCCTTCTAAGCGGAGAATGGTATCTCATACGAAAATCCATTGCAGAACAAAACGCAGACTTTGATTCATGGAATCTGTTATGGCAGTGCCAGGCGCGAATGCCCGGGCACTGCCATTTTTTTCGGCGGATTCGGTAAAATGGAATCGTCCAATCGGAAATACGAAATACGCACCACAAAGCAATAGAAAAACGGAAACCATAGAGAAAGAGAAAACTTTGGAGAAAACAGAAAGGGGAGCGTGAGATGATTCGAGGGGTGATTCTGGATGGAGACGGAACGATTCTGGACTCCATGGGGATTTGGAAAAACTTTGCCAGAGACTGCCTGAAGGAGCTGAAAATCGAAGATCCGGACTTTCCGCAGGAGCAGATTGAGGATGCGTCGCTCAAAGAAGCCGCGCAGATTTTTATCGATCACTACCGGCTCGATCAAAGCGTTGAGGAAATGCTGGAATTTTTTCAGGAACGGCTGCGCTGGATTTATGCCCATAGTGTAGAGCTTCTTCCCGGGGCCGCTAAGTATCTGGCTGAGCTGGAAGAACGAAAGATTCCGTGCATGATTGCTACAGCAGGCGACGAAGTGTGTGTTCGATCGGTGCTGCGCCGCTACGGACTGGAACCGACGTGCGATGGTGTGTTTGACTGCACCAGCGTGCGCATCGGCAAGACGGATCCGGCTATTTACGATCTGGCCAGAAGAAATATGCATCTGACAAAGGAAGAGGTCATGGTTTTTGAAGATGCGCTGTACGCCCTGCAGTGCGCCAGCGAAAACGGCTATCCGTGTATCGCCATCTGTTCAGAATACGATCCGGAATACGAAGAAAAGAGCGCCTGTGCGCTCTGGACAATGCCCGATTATAAAGATATGGACCGCTTCTGGAAGCTTTGCGAAGAACCGGAAGAAGATAGGTCCACCCGATAAACCAAACAGAAAAGCCAGTGCAAAGCCGGGTGTTCCTGCGTACAACAGAAGATCCTTACGTTCGGACCAGCCCTGGACGATCCAGATTCGAAAAGGAAAATGCAGAGGGATTTTCGCCTCTGCATTTTTGCCAACGAATGAAAATGAATAAAAAGAACAGCGAAACACGTTCATTCCTCTATACAATTGAATCAGGGACCCATTCGCTTCATAACTGAGCCAGAAAAGGAATACGTCCAGCCGTATTCAATTCAGCTTTCCTGGCCTGAACATTAAGCGGAAAGGGATCGGAATCCATTAAACACTTTGTGAGGAGGGACGTTATGCAAAAGTCTTCTGGTCTTTGGAACACCTTGCTTTTTGTACTGCTGCTGGTTCTTGTCGTGATGTTTGCGATACAGAAGCAGTATGTCTTTGCAGCCAGCCTGTTTTATGGTGCGGCCTGTACAATGATTTCTCTGCGTCCGCTTCCTTCAAAATCCGTCAAAACCGTATCCATCGCGGTCGCTGCTCTGATCGGCGCCGTTCTGGTCTGTCTGGCTTTTGTCGTCGATAATCCGTATCCGTACGAGAATATCTGCAGCGCGGCGGTTGTGATCATTGGTCTGGGTCGGATTTGCTGGACAAAAACGTCTAATGAAGAATCGATCGCAAAGGCGAGATAAACCGGCTCACGCAACAGCGTCGTGCCGAACGTCTCTGTAGCGATTCGAGTCGAGCCGTCTGGGAGATTCTTCTTGCAGTGAAAAGAAAGACACTGAAATGGAGTCCATTGTCGAGCTCCGTGACGGATACAGAGCGATCCATTCAGGAAATAGGCAAATCGAAAAGCTGAGAAATGAAAAACTGAGAAATAGAGGAACACGGATTCATTCGGATTCGGGCATAGAAAAGCGAAGGCCTTGACTGACCTTCGCTGTTTTTCATTTTGAATGTGTGCTGCAGAAAATGAAATTCCGACGGCTTGTTATCGGCTTATACGCAGCCCTGGGCTTTCATTGCCTGAGAGACTTTGAGGAAGCCGGCAATGTTGGCGCCGATTACGTATTCATCAGGATGACCGAATTCTGCAGCGGTGTCTCGGCAGTTTTCGAAGATGCCGACCATGATGCCCTGGAGCATTTTGTCGACTTCTTCTGCAGACCAGCTCAGATGTTCTGCGTTCTGGCTCATTTCCAGACCGGAGCAGGCAACGCCGCCGGCGTTGGATGCTTTACCTGGAGCGTAGTAAACGCCGTTGGACATCAGATAGTGGATGGCTTCTGGAGTGGTTGGCATGTTCGCGCCTTCGCATACGCAGAAGACACCGTTTTTAACGAGCGCTTTCGCATCTTCGAGATCGAGTTCGTTCTGGGTTGCGCAAGGCAGAGCAATGTCGCAGGGAATAGACCATGGACGCTGACCTTCCATGTAAACCGCATCGGGATGGGTTTCACAGTATTCTTTAATGCGTCCGCGGCGAACTTCCTTGATTTCCTTAACGCTGGCCAGATCGATGCCGTTAGGATCGTAGATCGAGCCGTTGGAATCGGAGAGCGTAACGACTTTCGCGCCAAGCTGCTGAGCTTTCTGCGTAGCGTAGATCGCAACGTTTCCGGAACCGGAAATATCCACGGTTTTTCCTCCGAAGCTCATGCCCTTGTTCTGGAGCAGAGCCTGTGTGAAGTAGCAGAGGCCGTAGCCGGTAGCCTCGGTACGAACGAGGGATCCGCCGTAGCTCAGACCTTTACCAGTCAGAACGCCGGACCATTCGTTGGTGATTTTCTTGTACTGGCCGAACATGTAGCCGATTTCGCGTGCGCCAACGCCAATGTCGCCGGCAGGAACGTCGGTGTTCGGACCGATGTATTTATAAAGTTCAGTCATGAACGACTGGCAGAAACGCATGATTTCTCCATCGCTCTTTCCTTTCGGGTTGAAGTCTGCTCCGCCTTTACCGCCGCCCATGGGCAGAGTAGTCAGGGAGTTTTTGAAGACCTGTTCAAATCCAAGGAATTTGATGATGGAAATATTTACGCTCGGGTGGAAACGCAGACCGCCTTTGTAAGGGCCGATGGCGTTGTTGAACTGTACGCGGTAGCCGCGGTTTACCTGGGTTTTGCCCTGGTCATCTACCCATGGTACGCGGAACATGATCTGACGATCCGGTTCAAGCATGCGTTCGAGAACTCCGTCATCGAGAAGTTCAGGTTTTTTGTCCTGAATAACCTGGAGGGATTCGAAGACTTCTTCGACAGCCTGAAGGAATTCGGGATCGTTGGGATTTCTCTTTTTTACGGTTTCGTATAAAGCTTTGAGATCAGCCATAAATCCTCCTAAAAATTGACTTTGACATTATAGCATTCTGAAAAACATGCAAGATAACTTGTGAAAATATTTTCAGAATCTTGGAAAATTTTTTGCGAATTTACACAAACACAGCCATTTTTCTGGCCAAAAGTGAAAAAGCAGTCTGGAAGATACCCTGTATTCGGGAAATTGCGCCGGGAAAAACGTTGATTTCTTCAAAAAATGATCTTTTTGTTTTTTGATCGACGAACGCTATATCGAAAATTTAGCCAAATTCATCAAATCGTCCAAAAGAGCGAAAACTGTTCGAAAATGATCGATTTGCATCGTTGGGCTCCAAATCTTTCAAACCGGCACCGCTTCCTGACTGTTCCAGCTGCAGCTTTAGCAACAGAGTCCGATAGAACAAAACAGCATAAAGCAGAAGGCAACGAACAAAGCGAAAGGGAATAGAACAAAGGAGTAGAAAATCGGATTCGTCAGGCTTCCGCTGGAAATACAGCGGACCAGGCCGATGCCAGATGAGAAAAGCAGAATGAAAAACAGAAGGCCGTCCTGCAGTAAGGACGGCCAGTATTTTTTGCGATGAGAACTCAGCGTTTTGGCGCCCGACGATGACTGACGAAGTTGAGCCCAAGCAGTACGGCCATTCGCGGCAGTTCATAAAAGAGAATGCGAATAAGCAGAGCGAAAAGAATCAGCCAGCGAAGCACGAAAATTGAATTTGTCTTTTTGCGGCGGCCGCCTTTTCCTTTTTGCTTATGCATTGGACTGCGTCGGCAGACCGACCAGCCGGTAATAGACGTTGGCCGTCAGCCGATAAATGATGATATAGAGCAGGGCGAACACCGCAATGACGCCAGCTGTTGCCAAGAAGTAGATCGACATCGCGCTCGGACTCAGAATGTCGATGATTTTGGAAAGCATCGTGTAGGCAAAGCCCATATGAACGATCGCGGTGACAAGCGGCAGGAAGAACATGACGAGAACCTGTTCGTTAATCATATGCTTGATCTGTTTTCGCTCCAGCCCGACTTTCTGCATGATCGCAAAGCGCTTCTGATCGTCGAATCCTTCGGAAATCTGCTTGTAGTACATGATCAGAATCATAACCAGCGTAAAGAGCGCACTCAGATACAGACCCGCAAACAGGAAGGCAGCATAAACGCTCAGTCC
Source organism: uncultured Allobaculum sp. (assembly GCF_948576815.1). NCBI lineage: Bacteria > Bacillati > Bacillota > Erysipelotrichia > Erysipelotrichales > Erysipelotrichaceae > Allobaculum > uncultured Allobaculum sp. The sequence continues at coordinate 3,837 of NZ_CAPAEZ010000066.1, read as the reverse complement.
TTGTCGGCGATCCACTTCTCGAAAAGACAGGGAATACTGCAGACCTGCCAAATCAGCATTCGGATCCGTTCCATGCGCAGTCAGAAAGGCATCCAGATTCAAATTGTTGGTGAAGGCATCCGAAGCTTCCATAAACATATCGTCGCTGACCGATTCCGGAGAAGCGGTGGAACGGGTGATTCCGTCCTCAAACTGGACGGTCCAGGAAGGATAGATTGAAGCATCCTGCGAAGCGTTCAGTTCGAGCGCAAACCAGCGGCTTTGCGTGTCGCTTAAAAAGCGATGCGTAATCGAGTCCGGCAGCGCGAAATCGGCACGAACGACTTCGAACGTTTCTTTCGTATCTTCGTTCGTCAGTTTCTGACCGTTCGAAAAACGGGAATCGAACGCAAGAATCTGATGATCGCCCAGAGAAATATTCTGACCGCTTAGCCGGTTCAAATCGGCGAGATCGATAATTTCGGCTGTGACCAGTTTGTTCTGTTCATCGTGATAAGAAGCAAAGGCTTCCTGATACGTCACTGGATTTTGCGGATGCAGGCCGGCTTTCGCCGCTGCATGCATCGTGATCGCCTGCAGTTCGAGAGAATCCCGAGAAGGGACGCGGCTTGCGTACGGAATGTTCAGATCCATATTGAGCATGGCCGTTCCGGAATACTTGGCATCAAGCGCCGAATTCATCCCCGCAAAGAGTGTGATGACAGTAGAGAGGGTAACGAGAACCATCGTGGAAAGAATGGCCAGACTCGCCAGAGACGCTGCATTGGCTTTCAGGCGATACTTCATTGTGGAAATGGAAATGAAATGGCTAGGCTGATAATAAAACGACTTGTTTTTCTGCAGGCTGTTGAGGATTACCGTCGAGCCGAAAATAAACAGAAGATACGTGCCGATAATGACGCAGACGACAGCGGCGAAAAACAGGAAGAGAGCCTGTACGGGATCTTCGATCGTTACCGCCATCCAGTAGCCTGACCCCAGACTGCATACGCCAAGCACCGCAAGAATCCAGCGGCTTTTTACCGGCTTTTCCGAAGTCGATTTAGTTTTCATCTCTTCGAGCGGATTGTGGCGAAGCAAGGAGAAAAGCGTAACCGCAAGAAGAATCAGATAGCACACCCCGATCCAGAGCGCGGTTCCCCAGACGGCAGACCAGGTCAGAGAAAATCCCTTTGGAATGTTCAGGGGAAGCATCAGTCCCAGAACCAGAAGGAGAATCTTATCCAGAACGATGCCCAGCAGAATGCCGATGACCAGCGAACTGGCATAGCTGATCAGCAGTTCGTAAAAGATGATGCGCATGAGATGGCGCTTTTCCATCCCCAGAATGGAATACAGACCGTTTTCCTGTGCCCGGTTTTTCATCCAGACGCTGTTGATATATAGAAAGATGAGAACGGTAAAGAACTCAACGACGTGAACGCCCAGATTCAGGGTCGTGAGCATAGTCGTTTCGCCAAACGTTCCATCAAAGACCGAAGAGACGCTGAGGGAAAGCAGCGAGTAAAGCATCATGACCATCAGCGAACTGCCCGCGATGAACGGAACGGTAATCCGGCGGCTTTTCTGAATCGACTGCCACGCCAGAGACCAGTAAAGGAAGCGATGCATCAGGCGTTCTCCCTGGAAGACATCACCGTCAGCGTATTAGTGATCTTCTCGTAAAGCTGTTCCCGGCTCTGGGATCCGCGGATCAGCTGATGAAAAATCTTTCCGTCGCGAATGAACAGAATGCGGCTCGCGTAGCTGGCCGCCATGACGGAATGGGTAACCATGACAATGGTCTGGCCCTGCTTGTTGAGCGTTTCAAATAGCTCGAGCAGTTCCTGCGAACTGCGGGAATCCAGGGCGCCCGTCGGTTCATCGGCCAGCATCAGTTCCGGTTCGGTAATCAGCGCTCTGGCTGCTGCAGCGCGCTGATTCTGACCGCCGGATACTTCGTATGGGTACTTTTTCAGCAAAGGCGTCAGGCCAAGCTGTCTGGCCAGCGGCTTGAGATGGGCTTCCATTTCGGAATAGCGTGCCTTGTTTAAAACGAGCGGGAGCAGAATGTTGTCCTTGAGGGTAAACGTGTCGAGCAGGGAGTAATCCTGAAACAGGAACCCAAGATGATTGCGTCGAAAAAGACTGAGTTCCCGGGCGGGAATCGAGGAAGCTTCCCGGCCGTTAATTTTGACGGAGCCGCGCGTCGGCTGATCGAGAACCGCCAGAATATTGAGCAGAGTGGATTTGCCCGATCCGCTCTCCCCCATGATGGCGACATATTCCCCGGCTTCCACCGAGAAGGTAACATCGCTGAGCGCTTCTACAACGACCGAGGAGAAGCGGGATTTATAAACTTTCTGAAGATTAGCAACTTCCAGTACAGACATGATTTCGTCCTCCTTGCCTTCAAGGATAGAAAAAGAATCCTATTTGTCCTATCGATCCTTCTTACCCTTTCCTTACGGGCATGACACGGAAAACTCATCTAAAAAAAGGCAGTAAGAAAATCCCGTGATCGAGACACGATCGGGAAGGGCTATAAAATAAAAAGAATCCGGGAAGTTCACCCATCTGGCAATAGAATTCAGGAGGGGCAACCGTAATTCGCTTTAGATAAAGAGAAAATGAACGGGATCGACGGCACAGGCGATCAAATCCGCTTAAGAACAGCCGCGAGAAACAAAAATCCGACGCGAGGAAAGACGGGTTTGTCTCCTTTGAGGACTTGAAAGATGATGCCGGGCAAAACGGCGGAGAACGGAGTGACAAACCGTTTGGATTTTCCAAACAGAAACGCGGGATCCCCGATTTGGCAGAGAGTGAGTCCAGATTGTCGAAAAGAACTGGATTTGTGACAAAATAGAAGACAGGAATATCGAAAGATTTAGTAGGAGGAACTGAATATGAAAATCGCACTTGCGAACGATCATGCCGCAGTGGCCATGAAAAACGAAATCATGAAGATGCTGGAAGACGAAGGCTGCGAAGTCATCAATCTGGGAACCGATACAAACGACAGCGTTGACTATCCAGACTATGGAGCCAAATGCGCCAGAGCGGTCGTAAACGGGGAAGCCGATCGCGGCATCGTGATGTGCGGTACCGGTGTAGGAATTGAAATCGCCGCAAACAAAGTCCCGGGCATTCGCTGCGGACGCTGCAAGGACGTGACGGACGCCAGACTGATCCGTGAACATAACGACGCCAACATGATGAGCATGGGTGCACGTACAACAGGAATGGAAACCGCAAAAGATATCGTCAACACCTTCCTGACCACACCGTTCTCCAACGGAGCCAACCATATCCGCCGCATTCACAAACTGGCTGTACTCGACGGATCGGCAAAGGAATAAAAGAAATAAAGAAAACGAAGATCCGATAAAAGACCCGATAATAAAGAAAAGGAAGCAGAGAAAGGCACGGGTGCACAGCCGGTCTGAGTCTCTTCATCAAAGTCAAAACAGCGCTGTCCGGGCGGAACGAATCCGCTGCAGACAGCGCTTTTCTATTTCTAAAAACGACATCGCTGTTTTCACTGTTTTCCGCCTGCTCAGCCGGAAACGTATCTGGAGCAGAAAAAGAAGAAACGAAGCGATAAGCGGCCGCCTGGAGCCTCTGTGCGCTCGATGAGCCGAAAATCTTATGCTTGCTTTCTTTTCAAAGCGATGATAAGATAACGGAACACTGTGAAAATATATTTTCCCAGCACTGCATATCCCTTTAAATATCAACGAAAATGCATTAAGTGAAATAAATAAAATATTTCACAAAACATGTTGACAGAGATGTTTGACGATGATATGATAAACAAGCCTTGTGAGAGACATCGAGTTTTTCACAAACAGATGG
>NZ_CAPAEZ010000065.1:0-14409 GCF_948576815.1 uncultured Allobaculum sp. | reverse complement strand
TAGCGTATCTAATATTCAGTCTCGCGTATACCCGTCGATTGTTTGACACTTACCGGCTGTCTGGCTGCATGCCCATTTTCCATCAAAAAAGCGAAAGGATTGTTCGGTCCTTTCGCTCTGTAATTTTCAAAATTAAATCGTTTCCAAATCTTTTATGGAATTAGCGATTCTGGAAGAAGAAATCCGGGATGTTTTCATCCTCGGACGCTTTGACTTCCGCGCTTACCGAAGCACGGCCAGCCGTTACCTGCGGCTGTGTGTACAGGGAAGAAACCTTAGCGGCAGGTTCTGCCTTTTTGGTTCCGCCCTTTACTGCGGCCTTGCGCGCTGCCGGTGCGTCGTCGTCTTCAAAGCCCGTTGCAATAACGGTAACGATGATCGCGTCGCCGAGCTGTTCGTTAATAGCGATACCGAAAATGGTGTCGATGTCGCCGCCGGCTGCATCCTGAATCACCGCAACCGCGTTCTGTGCATCATACAGGGAAACCTTGTCGCCGCCGGTGATGTTGATGATCGCCGATTTTGCGCCGGTAATATCCGATTCGAGCAGCGGGGACTGGATGGCTTTTTCTGCAGCGTTGAGCGCTTTGTCTTCGCCGTCTGCCATACCAATACCGATCAGAGCACGACCCTGGTTGGCCATTACGGAACGAACGTCCGCAAAGTCAAGGTTCACGAGGGCAGGTACCGCAATCAGATCCGAAATGGTCTGAACGCCCTGACGAAGTACGTTGTCTGCAGCCTGGAAGGCTTCTTCGATCGGCTTGCGGCCGATGACTTCAAGCAGATTGTCGTTGGAAACAACGATCAGGGAATCGACATATTTTTTCAGTTCCTCAATGCCCTGTTCCGCATTGTTGGAACGGCGTTTGCCTTCAAATGTAAACGGACGGGTAACGACCGCGATCGTCAGCGCGCCTTCTTCTTTCGCCAGCTTGGCTACGAGCGGTGCAGCACCGGTTCCGGTTCCGCCGCCCATTCCAGCGGTAATGAAAACCATGTCCGCGCCCTTAATGGCTTCGCGGATTTCGGATTCAGTTTCTTCTGCAGCTTTACGGCCGACTTCCGGGTTGCCTCCGGCACCAAGTCCCTTGGTCGAATCGTTGCCCAGTACGATTTTCTTTTCTACCGGGGAACTTTTCATAACCTGAACGTCCGTGTTGGCGATGTAGAAATCTACGCCCTGCAGTCCGTCCATAACCATGCGATTGACCGCATTGCTTCCGCCGCCGCCAACGCCAATGACTTTAATATTCGCTCTCTGATTCAGTTCTGGCATGTGAATACTCTCCTTTATTCCTTGTTTCGATGGTTCGATAATCCTATGTCCATAAAGACTTCAGACAAGCGCGATATGCGCCTGTATGGCCGCATTTTACGCTCATTTGTCCTGATATCCTATCGTACAGGTTTTCTGTCGGATATTTCCGTTTTTGGTTTTCTGTTTTCCAATCTTGCGTCAAATCCGAATCGTATGATTCGTTTTTCCGGCAAGGGTGAAGCCGCTAGTTTTTCGACGTAAGTATTACGCGCTTGAGCTTACGGGTAAATCCGCCTTCTTCATCTTTGACATAGCGGGTAATGGACTCGATGCTTTCTTCCAGTTCGTTGTTATTGACGGAAATTTTGTCGCGGCCCTGAATTTCATTGCCGTCTTCCCAGACGTACGCCATGCCCAGCGGCACGACAAAGCATCCGCTGCGGGCACCGATGCTCGAAACGGAATAAACGTCCGCAGACGCATTGAAATCCTTGAGCAGATCGCGCAGAACCGGAATGTTCGAGCCCTGACCGGTAATCAGATAGCGGGCTTTGGTCTGGCTTACAATCGCCTGACAGGCGGCATTGATTTCCGCGATCCAGCTGCGCATGCGGGGCAGAACGGCATCGGCCAGTTCTTTTCGAGTGATTTCCACACGGCGATTTTCCTGCTGTTCAATGTAGATCATACGGTCCTCTCCGTCTTCCTTCGGAACGCTGAAGAGGTTTTCGAGCAGACGCCATGCGGCGCTGTCGGAAAGCTGATAGCGATCCTGAAGCTTTTCAATGAAGGACTGGTATCCCTGATCAATCACAGCACAGAAGGCGATTTTGTTCTGATTGAGCAGGGCCAGCGCGGTATGATCGGCCTCCAGGCTGATCAGAATGACCGGCGCGTCCGCGGACTGCAGAAGCGATCCGGTTTCCTTTGCGGCTGCGTACAGATCGACCGCAATGTCCATGACCTGAATGCCGGCATCTTCCACTGCCTTGACATAGGAGAACACCAGTTCCCGGTTTCCATACAGCAGATCGACGTCCATATCGAATTCCGCCGCATCGCAGCCAAACGGCATCTCATCAAGATGGGTGGCCCCGATGAAATACTGAATCCGGTTGACGTTGATCAACACTTCGTCGTCAAAGCTTGCGGCATGCATCGCCGTCTTCAGCCCCTGCTGAAGATGGAAGCGGCGAACGGTATGCGTACCGTCGTCGATATCGATGTGCACTTTGGTATTGACGTTTTTGACGCCGCGGCTGGGAACCGCGAGCAGAACGCGTTCGATGCGGTAGCCAAGCGCATTTTCTGCCTGACTGAGGGCCTGTTTCACGGCGTTGGTTACTTCTTTTTCATCGGTAATCTTTCCGTTGGAGATACCGGAGTGTGCGCAGCGCTCCACGCGTAAAACATTGCTTCGGTTATTAAAGATTTCCACGACTGCAAGCCGTACTTCCCGGTCGGCAATTTCGATGGAAGCGTAGACACTTTTTTTCGCCATAAGATCTCCTTCACTCTGTTTTATATTATATGCTCAAGCATTTGGAAATTCATTTGTATTCCCTGCCCGCAAATCAGAAATCGCTTTATTTCAGACAGGACGCTCTTCTTTGGGAAGACGCGACCTTCAGTATAACATTTTGCCCGAATGTCTTTGAATTTTTCCTTTTTCACCGGCATTTTCTTTTTCCGCACGCCGGTGCTTTTTGGCGGTGCGCCAGGTTCAGTCCGATGGAAACGGCACCGATTTCAGACGGGCTACCGGTTCCTTTTTCATTCTGTTTCTTTTCTGGCGAGGCAGTGACTCGTTTGCCCGCCCGGCTGTTCTCATTTCAGATCCCTCTTTGATCCGGAAAAGATGGAAAACGCGAACGGTTTTGCAGGGATTCTATCTTTTCCGGACAGGTGGGTCTTTCTGCTAATTTTCGGATTATCTTTTCATTTTCCAGAACTTCAAAAGGCAGAAGGAAAGCGGAACCCCCTTTTCTTCTGCCTTTTGTTTCCAATTCCTGTACTGCTCAATTCTTCAGACGCGTCTGGAAGTACGCATTTCCTGTCGAACTCAGTTTTGTGCGCTCTGTGCCATTTCCTTATAAATGAGGACGGCGTTTTCCGTGTCGGTAATGACCCCGTCAGCATCCCATGAGAGATAGCGGTGAATGGCATCGGGATCATCGACGGTCCAGAGCCAGACTTCCTTGCCTGCCGCATGGATCTGCTCGATCCGCTTTTGCGAAATGAGCTTTTCATCGAGCGCAAGCGAATCCAGCCAGTCGCAGCCTAGCGCCGGATCGATTTCCGTATATTTATTGACGAGCAGCTGAACAAACATGTTCGGCAGCTTTTCGTGGATGGCTTCGAGAATGCCGGTATAAAAGGACTGCACCTGCATCGTGTAAGCGTACTGGGGATACGCTTCGACGACATCCAGAAACGGCTGAGGATCGTTTCGATCGTCCTTGAATTCAATCAGGTAAATGAGCTGATCGCGATAGCGGCCGATTACTTCCGACAGGCGGTGCAGCTTTTCTCCGTTATGCAAAATGATCTGGTCGAGTTCTTCGCTCGTATGTTCTGTAATGTTCCAGTCCAGACCCGCCGGTCCTTTCAGCGAATCGTCGTGGCAGACATACAGCACACCGTCCGAACTGGTGCGTACATCCAGCTCGACCTGGGGGCAGCCGGAAAGCAGCGCCAGATCGAACGAAGCGAACGTATTGTCCAGATTGTCTTCGACAAAGCCGCGGTGCGCGAAGACGGGAATGCGCTGCAGATTGCGGCTCGTCTGGTTCATCAGACGGCTGCGGACCATTTCATCGATCTGCTCGGAAGAAAGCGAGGCGGAGCCGATCTGCGGTCCGGCCACGAGCGGATAAATTTTATACGCCCCAAAGGAGGCCGCCGCAAACGCCAGCAGGCCGATCAGCGTACGTCGCATAAAATGGTGCTTCTTCACAGGTTTTCCTGCGGACGTTCGCGCCGCCTGCTTCCCGGCTTTTCGCGCACTCGTCCGATTTGACGCTGAAGAAGCGGCAGAGTGAGCGCTCTGATCGGCGCGACTGGCCGGCTCTTTTTTCAAAGCCGTTTTCTTCATCGTCTGTTCTGTGTTTTTTCGGGTCCGTCGGCCGGTTTTGTCCGGTGTTCTGGAAAGAGAGGCCACCGAATCGGCAGCGCTTGAGGAAAACAGCCTGTCGTTTCGTTCTTTTTCTTCCGGACTTTCCCATTGCCAGTCCTTCTCTTCGAGTCGGGAAGAAGCAGACGGATTTGGGTTTGTATCGTTATGGTTTGTATTCATGTCTCTCCCGTTTCCAGTTCTGGCCTTTTCATTTATGCGGATGCTCAGAGCGTTCCGACCGTTGAAACCAGAAGCCGCATTGGGCAATCGGATCCTGTGCGCTTTCAAAAACGCCGCGAAATGGCCGGCACACAATACGGTATTGTAAAAGAAATCTTTCAGCTTTCAATTTTCTAAGCGGCGCAGCTTTTCCAAATTGCGCCGTATTTTTTCTTTGGGCTCGTCCTGCAAAAAGGAAAAGGTTTTCATATCGTGCCGCGTCTAGTGCGTCAGCGTTGACAAAGCGCTGGCGTGCCCATCAATTTGGCTGAATTTAGTATGGCGTATTCGACCGGGAACAGCCGTATGTTAAAATATCGTCATGAAAAATAACACAGAAAAACCAAAAAGCCGCAAGGCGAATCGGGAGGCTGCCACTCGCGAAGCGTCCAGGCGCCCTTCCCCAAAGGAAGAGCGTCAGTTATTTGATGAAGATCTCGCGGATGAAGAGCTCTGGGATGGCGAAAACTATGGCGAAGAAGACGACTATGAAATCGATCTTCCATCCCGGTCTTCCCGCTCGCGCAAAGCGCAGCCGGCACCGGCAAAGCCAAAGAAACGAAAGGGATCGCTTGTTCTTCCCGTTCTGATTCTGGTTCTGGCCGTGACGCTGACGTCTCTGCTTGCGGTCGTCTATCTCCATCACAAATCAGGCATGCCTTCTTCTTCGGTATACCAGACCGCCGAAACCGAGGCGATGAAGCAGTACGATGACTTTACCGCCCTGGTCAACAATGCCGTTAAGCCGGACGACTGGGACGAAGGCGCATTTAACACAATGAAGCAGGCCGCTCTCGACGCGTACGATCAATCCTTTCTGACAACGATCGAAGCCGCCAAAAACGGCGATGCAGCTGCACGGGATCAGCTGAATGCGACCAGTGAAATTACGGTTCCGGAGCAGCCGGAAAAAATCCGTCTGTTCGAGCAGTTCTTTACCGATTCTTCGGCATGGCCTGGAGCCATCGTCAATCTGGCCGCCTCGGATCCATCCATGGTGGATTTCATTCTCGCTTATCCGAGTGCCAACAAGGACGGCAACCGGGACGCGCAGATTGCAACCGACGCGCTGCAGGATCTGAAAACTGCCAATCCGGACTGGGGCTATATGCAGTATGGAAACGGCCTGTTCGTACAGACCGGAGGCGCCCCGACCGCCATTTCCGAAGTGTTCTCCTGGCTTCTTCAGGATCCGACGTTCAACCCCGTTACGGTTGCGGATTTTGCCCGTCAATATGAATACGATCTAACGCCCGCTCGCGACGGCGATTCCATTTTCGCGGGAGCCGCTTTAAACTGGGGCATTCCGATGAATCCGCTGCCCGCTTACCAGACGCAGATCGGAGACGCGCTTGCCGCCGGCGATATTGTCATTCTCCAGCAGGGCGACAACGAAAATCCGCATTTCCTCGTAGCGACTGGCGTAGATGAAAACGGCATGTGGATCATTCAGGATCCGACATCTTCCGCCCCGGCATCGGCTGTCGATCCAGCATCCATCATCGATTCCATTACTGCTGCCTTTGCCTTCTGGCTCTAAACTCCATTGAAATGAAAATCTGTACCTTGAATTCTGCTCCGGCAGATCGGGTACAGATTTTTTTTGTGCTTCGTCCGGGACTTTGGGTTTCCAGTTTTCACCGGACATGCAGAAAACGGACAGGGACGAACACCGCGAAAGGCCATGTTCGTCCCTGTATTCCTTTTTATGTTTATGAATTTCTTTTCAGCCGTTCTTTTTCTCGCTCTGTTTCAGATGTTTCTTTTTCAGCGGCTTGTCTGTGCCGGATCTTTCTTATCGATCCATGCCGCAGGGGAAGGCCGATTCCACCAGCTGCCGTTCGTGCGTAACTTCATCGTAAAAGCGATATCCGCCGGCAAAGTTGTAGCAGTCAAACCCGTTGGCTTCCAGAATCCGGCAGGCGATGTAGCTGCGCAGACCGCTCTGGCAGATGACGTAAACCGGTTTTCTGGGATCAAGTTCATTCAGGCGCTCGCGCAGTTCATCGACAGGAATATTTAGAAAGCCTTCGAGATGGCCCCACGCATATTCTCCATTCGTGCGCACATCAAGCCGGGTTACATCGGGATTGTGTTCGATCGCCTCCAGATCGTCGAGATGCCACTGCTTCAAAATGCCGTCCCGGATGTTTTCGATCATGAATCCCGCCATGTTTACAGGATCTTTTGCCGAGGAATACGGCGGAGCGTACGCCAGATCGAGATCCTTGAGATCGACCGCGTTCATTTTGCAGTGAAGGGCGGTCGCCAGCACATCGATGCGCTTGTCCACGCCTTCATAGCCGACGATCTGCGCGCCGAGAAGACGGTACGTTCCCTTTTCAAAGACGACTTTCATAGTCATGACTTTGCCGCCGGGATAATAGCCGGCATGGCTCATCGGAGAAAGAATGACGGAGTCGACATCGAGACCGGCTTTGCGGGCGGCCGTCTCACTTAGCCCGGTGACGGCGGCATCGAGGTCAAAGACTTTCAGAATGCTGCTGCCCTGCGAGCCTTTGTAATGGCTGTCCTTGCCGCAGATGTTATCGGCTGCAATGCGTCCCTGTTTATTCGCCGGGCCGGCCAGTGCGATCAGGGCCGGATCGCCGGTTACATAATGAGAAACCTGAACAGCATCGCCGACGGCGTAAATGTCCGGAACGGATGTTTCCATGCGCTCGTTGACGAGAATGCTGTCCTTGATGCCCAGCTTCAGACCGGCGTCCTTGGCCAGCTTTGAATCCGGCGCGACGCCGATAGCCAGAATGACCATGTCGGCGTGAAGAGGCGCCTGCTCCTTGAGCAGAACATCCACACCGTTTTCCTTTTTCCGAAATCCTTCTACCGTCTGGCCGAGAGCCAGCTTTACGCCATGCCGCCGCATTTCGCCCTGAATCAGCGCCGCCATGTCCGGATCAAACGGGTTCATGAGCTGTTTCGGTCGCTGCACGATGGTCACGTCGATGCCAAGTTCGCGCAGATTTTCCGCCAGCTCCATGCCGATAAAGCCGCCGCCGGCCAGAACGACCGATCTGGGATGATGCGTATCGATATAGTCCTTGACGCGAAGCGTATCTTCTACCGTACGCAGCGTGAACAGCTGATCGGCGTCCATGCCGGTTAAACGCGGAAGCACCGGTCTTGCGCCTGGGGAAAGCAGCAGCTTGTCATACGGTTCTTCAAACGTTTCCCCGGTTTCCAGATTCGTCACCGAGACAGTTTTTCGATCGGGATGAATGGCGGTCACTTCATGACGGACTTTCATGTTTACGCGAAAGCGCGCGTCGAAGCTTTCCGGGGTCTGGAGCGTGAGATCGCGGCGGTCGGAAATGACGCCGCCAATGTAATACGGCAGGCCGCAGTTGGCATACGAAATATGATGCGAGCGTTCAAATACCGTAATCTGCGCCTGCTCATCCAGACGGCGGATGCGGGCAGCTGCTGTGGCGCCGCCGGCTACTCCGCCAACAATAACGACTTTCATAAAAACTCCTTTCCGGATTCCGGAATGCGGCCGCCTCACGGGCGTCCGGAACGTCTGGAATCCGCTCTGTTTGGGGAATTATAGCCGAACCGGCAGACAATCCTTTTCCATTCGGCGATCTTTTCATTCGATTCGTTTGATTTTATGGACTTTGCCTTGAAAAGCTCTGCAGGACTCAGAGCGTGCGGTCCGAACAGCCCAGCATGATCTGCACGATTTCCTGATCGGTCTGCCGCATGCCTTCCCGGCCAAGGCGTCCGATATTTCGGATCGTGTTTTCCACGCCTTTGGTGACAATGCCGTCGCCGCCTAAAAATTCCTGGCCGTTCAAGTACATGTGATAGCCCAGAATGCCCGCTTCCACGCTCGAAGCGATTTTCGCGGCACAGCTTGGCTTGGCGCCATCGCAGATGATGCCCGAAACGATCGCCAGCGAATTGACCAGCGTGTGTTCAATCGCCTTGCGATCCGCACCCTGTAAAAAGGCGATTCCGCATCCTGCCGCGCAGCCGGCTGTGACCGCTCCGCAGTAGGCGGACAGACGCCCGATTCCGGTCTTTTCGTGAATGGCGATGAGATTGGAAAGCACCAGAGCCCGGTACAGCTGCTCTTTGCTGGAGTTCAGCTCCTTTGCGTATTCAATGACCGGGATGGAAACCGTCATGCCCTGGTTTCCTGAACCGGAATTAATGATGACGGGCAGTTCGCAGCCGCTCATGCGCGCATCCGATCCGGCTGCCGCTTTGGCGATCGCCCGATTGCGTATGGTATTGCCATAGTATTTGAGCATCGTCGATCCGATATTAGCGCCATAGCTGCGGCGCAGCCCTTCTTCGGCAATCGCCGTATTGTACGCGATCTGACGGTCGAGAACGGCCCGGACATCTTCAATGTCGCAGTCGTTTGCAAATTCATAAATCTTTTCGACGGTCAGAAGATCCGGATCGATCTGTCCGCTTCTGAACGCCCCATCGTATGCGCAGGAGCTGTCGATCTGATCGGTTCGATCCAGAAGTATCTGGCCATTTTTCTCAATGAAGACAATTTGCGTGTGGGCGTTGGCAATCCGGACTGAAGACGTCTGCCGGCCGCTTTGAAGCGAGACGATCAGATCAAAAACGAGACCATGATCGATTGCTTCGACCGTGATGGGCGTCTGCTTCAAAAAGGCGTACATCTGTGCTTTCTGCTCCGGAGTGACCTGAGCGATGACTTCAAGCGCCTGATCCGCCTTTCCTGCCACAATTCCCGCGGCGGCTGCGGCCGCAATGCCTTTGCTTCCGTCCGTATTGGGAACGACGACGCTTTTTACGTTTTTGATAATATTGCTGCTGACGGACACATTTACGGACTCCGGCAGACATCCAAGCACGTCTCTGGCTTTAGCCGCGGCATAGGCAATCGCAATCGGCTCCGTGCATCCCATTGCGGGAATGAGTTCGTCCTTCAGTATTTGCGTATACGCCGCATAGAGCGGACTTTCCTTATTCATAAGTCTTTCCTTCCTTTCCCTGACCGTATTTCCTGTTTTCTTCTATCTCACACCGTTCTATCTCATGCCGTTTCCTGCTTTTGCCTGCCTTGTGTCACCAGGTCGTCGACGGCCTTTTTGAGCCGATGCATAGCCTGTTCGAGAATGGATCTTGGACAGGCGGCGTTCAGGCGCATATAGCCGGAGCTGCGGTCAAACGATCGCCCTTCGTTCAGCCCTCTCAATGAAAAAATCGCGCAGCGCATCATCGCTCAGATGCAGATCCCGGCAGTCCAGCCATATCAGATACGTTGCATTGGGATGATTTGGCCGGATTTGCGGAATCCATTTTTTGCAGAAGTCGCAGACGCAGTCAAAGTTTCCCTGCAAATAGAAGAGAAGCTGGTCCAGCCACTCTTCGCCATGCCGGTACGACGCTTCCATCGCCACTGAACTGAAGGCGTTGTTTCGATGAATGTCCATGGCGCCCCAGAAGCGGTCGAAACGCTCTTTTTTCTTCGCATCCGGAAAATCGTCGTACTGGCCTGCATTCCGGCGAGGTTGAACGTCTTGGAAATAGAGGTGCCGTGATGACATGCCGACCAATATCTTCCGACAGAGACGCGGTCGGGATATGTCGACACCCGTTAAAAATCAGATCCGAATGAATTTCATCCGAAACGATCAGCACATCGTTTTCGATGCAGATTTGCGCCATGCGTGTAAGTTCGTCCCGGCTCCATACCCGTCCGACGGAATTGTGCGGACTGCAAATCAGGAAAATTCTGTATGTTCTGGCCTTTCGGGCAAAATCATCAAAATCGATTTGCCAGCGCCCGTTCTGTTCCAGCAGCCGGTTTTCGACCACAATTCGACCGCTGTCCTCAACGATGTCGTAAAAGTCGGAATACACCGGCGTCTGAATGGGAATACGATCCTGCGGATCGGAAAAGATGTGCAAAATGGCGCTCATGGCCGGGACGACGCCAAGACTCCAGCTCATTAACTTCGTATCCGGCTTCCACTGGTTTCGCCGCAGCTGCCAGTCCTGGACCGCCTGAAAATAGCTGTCGGGTCTTGATGTATAGCCCCAAATGCCTTCTTTTGCCTTGGCGACACAGGCGTCAATGATCGGCTGTGCCGTTTTGAAATCCATATCCGCCACCCAGAGCGGAAGGACATCCGCCCGACCGAATTTCTGCAGGCGTTCGTCGTATTTGGCACAACGGTATCCGGTTCGATCGATAACTTCATCAAAACTGTATTTCATCCTCAGCCCCCTTTCATTGCGGGCATCGTAAAATCGTGCGAGGCGTGTCTCGCAAAATATACTTCTATCTGATTTAAATGATACACTAGCTTTTCGATGGACTGACCGCCCTTTTTCGAAAATGGCCGACCAGATTTTCTTCATTTGTCCTCCGGTTCTGGCCTTGTCTTCTGCGCCTGCAATCATGGAGAAAAGTGCCGGTTTTCCGGTGATCCAGCGGCAGAAAGCTGCTGCGTCAAAACCGAAAGCAGCAGCGCAGCAGCCGTGCAGAAGCCCAAAAGAGCGCAAAAAAGACCCGGCTTTTCTGGCTGGGTCTTTGGCAGTTTCTATTTGGAATTGTCGTCTCCGGCAGCATTTGGCGTCTGCTGGGGCTGGGCGGATGGATCCGGAGTCTGCGTTCCCTTAGTCAGGAAGTAGACTTTGTTTCCGCAGTCGTCCGCGCCTTCAAGATAGAAGAAATAGTTGTTTGGAGAAAGCTGATTCCATGCGGTACCGGCTGCGTACAGATCGGAGAAGCTGTAGTAGACTTCCGCGCTTTCTGCACCGGCAGGCAGCGTGGAAATCGAGCAGGCCGTCGGAACGCTCGGTTTGTCGGGCTTCTGATCATCGACCGGTTCTTCCGGATCAGGAATCACCGGCGTCTGGGAGCCATTGCTGGTGTCGTCCCCATCTGGAGACGGAACCACTTCGTCATCGAACTGATCGGACGCAGTAATGTGGGTATTGTCGGCAACGACGTTGATCGTAATTTCGATCGAGTTCGTGTTGCCGGCCGCGTCGGTCGCCACGATCGTTACCGGATACGTGCCTTCCTTGTTCAGGTTATAAAAACCGTCAAGGCGGATTTCCACATCCGATTTATCGTCGGTCCGATAAATTTTCGAGAAATCGAAGTCGGTTTTGCCGACCGGAATCGTAACGACTGCGGAAGGCGAAATGAACTCCGGCATCACGGTATCTTCCACGCGCAGCGTTACCGGATAGTCCTTGCCGTCGTATTTGAGCGTCAGCTTGTACGTACCGATATCGAGGTACTTCTTATCTTTGGATGTGACGGTTTCCTTGAAGCCGTTATAGGTATATTTGTCGGAATCCGTCTTCAGATCGGAATCGACGGTAATTTCGTTCAGAATGCTCTCATCCGGCTCGTTTAACAGATACTCGGAAGGAGCCAGGGATACTGTTTCACCAAGCTCTACGGTTTTGTCG
This sequence comes from uncultured Allobaculum sp., assembly GCF_948576815.1. NCBI lineage: Bacteria > Bacillati > Bacillota > Erysipelotrichia > Erysipelotrichales > Erysipelotrichaceae > Allobaculum > uncultured Allobaculum sp. The sequence goes on along the minus strand of NZ_CAPAEZ010000065.1, from coordinate 2,377 downwards.
CTGACCACTTTCAGATCCTGTCCGGATCCGCCAGAACATCCTGTCAGCACGAACAGGGACAGCGCAATCACCGGCTTGAGAAGCCGTTTCAATCGTTTCATAATCAACCTCATTTCAAGACAGGAATATACACGTCATCCTGCCTGGATTGTAAATAAAGTCTCTAACCTTTTCTCATCGTGTAATTTTCTTCCGCTTTTCTCAAGCCTGCTGACCTGTTTCAAGTCGAAAGTGTTGACCCTCAAAGAATCAGAGAACAAACTAAGGAAAAAACGGAATTTAACGCTTATGAACATTTATGCAGATTTATTTCTAACCTTTTCCAAAATCGGCCTGTTCACGTTTGGCGGCGGACTGGCCATGCTTCCCATGCTGGAAAAAGAAGTCGTCAACAAGAAGCACTGGGCAACGTATGACGAACTGATGGACTATTACGCCATCGGTCAGTGTACACCAGGAATCATCGCCGTCAATACCGCCACGTTTGTCGGATACTCCCAGAAAAAGACCCCCGGCGCCATCATGGCGACAGCCGGCATCGTCTTTCCTTCGCTGGTCATCATCATGCTGATCGCGTCGCTGATGACCTCGTTTGCGGATCAGCCGATCGTTCAGCACGCCCTGGCGGGCATCCGTATTGCGGTATGCGTTCTGATTATGCAGGCCGTTTTGAAGATGTTCAAAGCCGGCGTCAAAGACTGGTACGCTCTGGCTCTGTTTGTCCTGTTTCTGGGACTTTCCTACTTCAATCTGCTTTCCGCGACGATCATCGTCATCCTGGCAGCCGCCGCAGGCATTCTGGGAAAGAAAGCGCCTGTAAAGTGGCCGGCGTTAGCTAAAGCCAAAGCGTCGTCTGCGACGAATCAGCCAAAACAAGATACGACAGAAACGCCGTCTGCGCAATCAAAATCCGACGCGAACGTGCCCGCAAAGGCGAGCGCCAAGCTGGAAGAGAGCGTAAAGCCAGAGGAGGACCGTCATGCTTAGTCTGTACTGGACCCTTTTCCTTGAATTTTTCAAAACCGGTCTGTTTTCGGTCGGCGGCGGTCTGGCCACCATCCCGTTTCTTTATGAGATGATGGAGCGCTATCACTGGTTTACCGAACAGGATCTGCTCAACATGATCGCCATTTCCGAATCCACTCCGGGACCGATCGGCATTAACATGGCAACCTACGTCGGCTATCACGCCACCGGCAATAACATTCTCGGCGGAATTCTGACAACGGCTGCTCTGGTCATGCCAAGCGTCATCATCATCTGCGTGATCGCACGGGTTCTGCAGTCGGCCAAGGACAACCCCTACGTACAGGACGCGTTTTACGGACTGCGCCCCGCTTCCTGCGCGCTGATCGTATCGGCGGCCATCGGCGTAGTGGTCAGCGTACTCTTCCCTTCGGGATTCGTACTGAATCAGAGCTTCTGGATCAATCTGGGCCTCATCGTGCTTTTTGGCATCGTGGCCTTCTCCTTTAAAAAGCTCCACCCGATCGCGCTGATTGTCATCTGCGCGATTACGGGTATCGTACTTCAGCTCTGATTATGGCGAAAACTCTTAAAGTTTTCGGAACCAATTTGAAAAGAATAACGAAACAAACGGCGCTGTGCTCCTTTTGAGAAATCACAGCGCTGTTTCTGTGTTCTTTCCAGTCCCTCTGGATTCAGTTCAGCCTTGTCTGCTCTGACACAGAAGGACAGGCAGATGTCTGACTTTTCTTTTGCACACGCTTTTCCGTGTCTTCAGCTCAGCTTTCCGTTTTCAAGAGCCAGTTCCTGCGCCTGAAACAGCTGGAGCACTTCACCAAGCGGAAGGTGCAGCGAACGCAGAAAATCCGGCTGCACATTGGCGCCGTGAATCGAGCCGTCTTCAAACTGACAGAGGGCGAAAATGAGATTGCTCTGGTTGACGCCATAGTAAACGGTACACATTTCCTGCGCCGAGCTCTGCTCTATGCGCTGGCGCAGAAGATCAAGCAGGTCTGCAGAAGGCGTATACAGAATCGGATAGCTGTTCAGTACGGAAAGCACCGTATTCCACTGTTCGTCTCTGGCTTCTTCCTTCTCTGCCATTTTTAAAAGCGTTGAGCGATCGATTCCGGTCTGCTTGCTCAGATCTTCGAGCGTAAAGCCATTCTGGGCCAGTTTCTGCTCGAGCCACGTTTGTTCATTCATAAAGGATCCTCCGCCGATTTCTCCGCGTCTCTGCATCGGTTTCTGGTTTTCACCTGGGCGATGGGTATGGACTGCGGAACACTTTATCGGTCTGTTTTTTTTCAGAATCGAACAGCCCCGCTCTTTTTTCACGCGAGGTGCCCGTCTGTCTTTCGTAAGTGTCAAACAATCGACGGGTATACGCGAGACTGAATATTAGATACGC
>NZ_CAPAEZ010000064.1:0-15144 GCF_948576815.1 uncultured Allobaculum sp. | reverse complement strand
ATCTAATATTCAGTCTCGCGTATACCCGTCGATTGTTTGACACTTACTTTTGTTTTTGACGGATTCCAGTCTTTGTTTATAGCCTGTCTAGCGAAGACCAAGCGCTCTGGCATAGGCCGCCATCAGCTTTTCGGTCGAATCGTACCAGAGATCGGCAGCCGAGGGCGACGGCACTTCGTAAGCCATGGCAGCAGCCTGTGCATCGGCTTCCTGCAAAAGCCGGTACGTATCGTGGCTGATGCAGACGATCCGACTGATTTTCGGATACTGTTTCAAAAAGGCATGGACATCATTGAGAACAATATCCTGCATCGTATCTTCCCGGCTTTCGTGGCGCAGGCACGACTGAATGACCGACCACAGCGCGATGTGATTTTTCGCAAGCAGATCGAGGCGCTCCTGCCTGGTTTTGGCTGGCATGTGATAAAGCGTGGACATCAGCGGCCAGAAGCGATTGCTGGTGTCCGCAAAATAAAACTGTTCCCGCTCGGAATCGACGCTTGGCATCGACATGAGAATGAGCGTGGTGCTTGTATCCGATACGACAGGCGCCAGGGCGTGAAATTCCTGGAGTTCCAGCTCATCGTACACGATGGACACTCCCCTTTCCCGGCCCGCATTCTGTCGGTTCCTTTTTCGGACAGGTGTCCTGTGATCCTGTCCAGAGGAAAGACAGCCCGGCCGTTATATTTAAAAAGTCAGAAACGGGGCATGGACATTGTCCATGCCCCGTAAGGGTCTTTTATTCGGTTTTGGATTGGCTTGCGCTTATTCAATAGCAGCCAGTGCTTTTTCTACGATAGCAATCTTGGCTTCTTCTGCTTTTGCGGCAGCAGCGTCGCCTTCGTCAGCATGACGTTTAGCCCAGCCTTTGAGGGATCCCATTCTGTCATCCAGACGATCTTTGGCAGTCTGTGCGTATTTGCCAGTTTCGTCGAAATGATCAACGAGGTCTTTTACGATTTCGTCACCATATGCAGTTCCGCCTACAGCGGCATTCAGTTTTGCTTCGAATTCGGATTTAGTCATGATTTTTATCTCCTGGATCAAACGATCTTTTTTATCGGTATAGGCCGGTACTCTTACTTCAGAGCGGCGAGAGCTTTTTCTACGATAGCGATCTTGTCGGCTTCGGCTGTAGCTTTAGCTTCTGCACCTGCATCTTTATGGATGCGCTCATACGCTTTCAGAACACCGAGTTTTTCGTCGAGACGGTCTTTCATGTTCTGTCCGTATTTCTTGTCAGCATCGTCATAGGTAGCTGCGGCTTCTTCCACAAGGGAATCACCATAAGCGGTGCCGCCGACTGCGGCTTTCAGTGTGCTGACGAGTTCTTCTTTGGTCATGATTGTATTCTCCCAATGAGCACAAACGAGCTCATTATCATGCCGGTTTTGCCGGTCGTCCTTCCATCCATGGGATGAAAGCGTTCAGGATCTGCCAGAACGGCATTTTCTGAACAAGGTATTCTTCAGGATGAACCTGTTGATGGTCTGTTATTTCAGAGCAGCGAGCGCTTTTTCAACGATCGCAATCTTGTCGGCTTCGGCAGTGGCTTTCGCGTCTGCGCCGGCGTCTTTATGAATGCGTTCGTAGGCTTTCAGGATGCCAAGGCGTTCGTCCAGGCGATCTTTCATATCCTGTCCGTACTTTTTATCCTTATCGTCATACGTTACAGCTGCTTCGTCCACGAGCATGTCGCCGTAAGGTGTGCCTCCGACGGCTGCTTTCAAAGCATCAACTAACTGTTCTTTGGTCATGGTCAACAACCTCCTTGAATGCAACCATGCCGCTCCATGAATTCTTCTGAGAGGAACTTATCCCTCATAGATTCCAATCAGATCATATTGAGTGGCATCGGTAATGCGAACCGGAACGTACGTTCCGCATTCGACTGGAGAAGAGGCAGTGAAGATTACCTGACCATCCACTTCATCCGGGGCGTCCGCCATGGAACGTCCGCGATAGCGGCCGGTCAGCGCTTCCTGTTCTTCCACCAGAACTTCCATCACTTTCCCGATTTTGTTTCTGTTGCTTTCCTGACTGATTTCTTTCTGAACAGCCATCAGGCGGTTCAGACGGTCCGCGGCGATCGATTCATCAATCTGATCGTCCATTTTATCGGCCGGGGTATCTTCTTCCCTCGAATAGGTGAAGGCGCCCAGTCTGTCCCAGCGAACCTCCCTGATAAAGTCCAGCAGTTCATTGAATTCTTCTTCCGTTTCAGAAGGGAATCCGACAATCACAGTAGTTCGAAGCACTGCCTCCGGAAACATTGCTCGAATTTTGCGGGTGAGAGCGAGTACGTCCTCTTTCGTTCCCCGGCGATTCATTTTCTTCAGTAGACGGTTGTTCGCATGCTGCATGGGGATATCGAAATACGGAACGACTTTTTTGCTGGCGCGCATGGCTTCGAGCAGGTCATCTTCGATTTCATCCGGATACATGTAAAGAATGCGAATCCAGTGAATGCCTTCGATGTCGTTGAGCTCACGAAGGAGATCGGCGAGCATCAGCTGACCGTAGTTGTCGAGGCCATATTTGGTCGTATCCTGAGCAATCAGGGTGAGCTCAGTGACACCGCTGGAAGCAAGGTATTCCGCTTCTTCCCTTACTTCATGTATAAGCTTACTGTGTTGATTTCCTCTTATCAAAGGAATTGCACAAAAAGCGCACCGGTTAGAGCAACCGTCGCTTACCTTTACATACGCGCTCCACGGGTTGCCGGAAATTGTCCGATACTGCTTTAGGTAAGGAACTTCGCTTTCCTGATTCAAAATATCTTTCAGAATGGCAGGCAGCTTGGCATAGTCCTTGAGCGGTACAACGGCGGCCACTTCCGGGATCTGTTCGCGCAGTTCCTTTTCATAGCGCTGAGCCAGGCAGCCGGTCACGATGACCTTGTCGGCATAGCGCGTCATTTCAAAAATGGTGCGGATGCTTTCTTCCTTGGCGGGGTTAATGAACCCGCACGTATTGACGATAATGGCTTCGGCATGGCGCGGATCCGAGACGAGAATATGGCCGGCTGCCTTCAGCATGCCCATCATTTCTTCGGAATCCACAAGGTTCTTGGAGCATCCAAGAGATACAAATCCAACTTTCATACGTTCTCCTTTTCTGTGTTCTGTATTCGGTGTCCGGGTTTTGCACAAACCCGTTTATTCAGGTTTTCGTTTGCGATCTTCTCCCGTTTGGGAGGAAGACTTCAGCCATCGAGTGCTTTTGCGCAGGATCTGGCCGACAGGAATCACTTTACCCTGTTTTTCCTTTAAAGTACGGTTTTTCGGCGCATGGCCCTATTGGTTTGACTGCGCCGGTTTTGCGCAGTTTGAACTGGCTTGCAAAAATCAGACCGGCATATAGAAAACCCGGCATATAGAAAACAGGGAGATGGCTCCCTGTTTTCGTATCGTCTTTCGGTTTTTAATGCGAATCCTTCGGATTCTGGATTTTCCGGATTTTTGAATTCTAGAACGTCCAGACTTTTTCCTTGCTTCTTGGGCGGGAAGAACCCGTGTCCGAATCCCGGCGGGATCTGGAAGACGTTCTGGAGTCTTCTCCTTTTTTCCCGGTTTTTTCGGCTCTTTCCGTTTTTGCAGCTTTTTCAGCCTGTTCCGGCTGCTGCTCTTGTCCCGACTGCGCTTTGGCCGCTTCGGAATCCGGCTTGTTCTGGGAACGGCCAGCCGTTTCCTTTTGCGTATTCAGGAAGTCCTGGGTGTACGGACGGTGCGTGCTGTCGTCATCCCAGCTTTTGCGGTAGAACATCCGATTATCGAGACGCGGATTGCGCTGGGAGAAGGTTCCCGGGCTCAGCACTTCCACCGCTTCATGAATCATGAACAGGCGGGCATCGAGATTGTCGATGGCACTGAGCGCTTCGGCTTCCGGAATCATCGGCAGAACCGGCGATCCATATTCGTGCTTGCCGTGGTGACTGAGCACCATGTGCTTGAGCAGCGCTGCTTCCTCGCTGTCTTCCAGACCGAGTTTCATGGCCGCGCGGTCAATATACTGCGCGCCCAGAGAAATGTGACCGACCAGATTGCCGGATGTGGAATATTCCGGAACGACCGGATCGGTATATTCTTCGACTTTGGCCGCATCGTGGAGCAGAACGCCCCCGATCAGCAAGTCGTAGTTAAGCCATTCGTACAGATCGAGAAGGCTCTGCGCCAGATGCGCCATGGCCAGCGTATGCCAGGCCAGACCGCCCGGGCAGTGATGATGGTTGCGCACGGCTGCCGGGAACGTGAAGAAGTCTTCCCAGTTTTCATCGAGAACCATGCGAACGATATCGTGAATCGCCTGGCTGGAAATGCCGTCAATCAGACGGTTGATTTCTTCTTCCATCGACTGCCGCGGCAGAGGAGCGCTTGGGGTATAGTCGACCGGGTTGCCCTCGATCGGACGAATCGAGAACACGCGCAGCTGCCACGCGTTGCGGTAGCGCTTGAGTTCGCCGCTCACTTCGACGACCATGCCTTCTTTCCACTGACGGGCTTCTTCTTCGGTCAGATTCCAGTAGCGGGCGTCGAGCACGGCGCTGGAATCCTGAAGATCGAAGGAGAGGTAAGGCACGTTTTTATTGCTTCGCCCGATTTCACTGCGGGCGATCAGGCAGGGAAAGGTAATATTCCCTTCCGCAAGAAGTTCACTGATCATAAATTTTCACTCTCCAAAAGCTCATCAATATCGGCCCGTTCGAAGCCCTGCCGCAGGCAGTACATCCGGATGCGCTCTTTTTTCTGTTCGGGCGGTCGGGAAGCGTTCAGCCGCATGGCTTTCGCGAATGCCGCCTGCAGGGCGTTGGCGTCCGCGTCTTCGTCAAAGACCAGCTCTTCGGCCGCGTCCTTGGCGGCCTCAAACGAATAGCCGCGCGCCATCAGCTTCTGGGTTACCGTTCTTCGGGTTTCCCTGCTGGATTTGGTTTTGATTGTGCGGGCCAGGCGGCGGGCAGCCTGACCGGCGTTACTGTGTTCTTTTTCCTCGGAAAGACTGGCGCACGCTTCCCGGATAATTTCCCGGTCGATGCCGACTTTGTACAGACGGGATTCGACCTGCTTGCGGCTCAGACCGCAGGACTGGCAGTAATCCGCTTTTTCCATCGCGTAGCGGCGGTCGTCAATGAGACCGGCGGCGACCAGTTCATCGGCAGCCTGCTCGGCAATCGGAAGCGGCGCCTTGAGCTTGAGCATGCAGTAGTCGACGGCCTGCTTGCGCGTCATGTTGCGGCCAGCCAGACGATTTTTGGTTTTATACATGCACCAGTAAAATTTCTGCAGGTCCAGATAGCTGCTGACCAGATAGCCGTCGAGCTTGGTGCCGATGGCGATTTTCAGATCGTGGAAATCGTCCATGGGCATGAGCAGCTTGACAGGCTCATCGGAAGAATCGCGTTCGAGCGTCAGAAGGATATAGTCGCCGGAAAACTGAATGCGGCTGACTTCAAACGTGTGCGAGTAGTCTTCAATCGCCTGCCGGTACACGCCTTCCATGGCCGAAGCGAAGTTTTCCGCGGTCATCGGCCGGATTTTCTCCTGACATTTCTCACGGGCTTCCTCTTTTTTGGCGGGATCGAGCGCGATAAACTGTTCAATTTTTACATTCAGTTCTTCCGGGCTGTTGAAGTAAAAGCCGGTTGTACCTTCTTCCAGCAAATCGTCCAGCACTTCATCACGGCGTCCGAAAACCATGCAGCCGGCAGCCATGGCTTCCAGATACGTCATGCCCTGCGTCTCGGAGAGCGAGGCGGAAACAAACGCGTCAAACGCCTGATAGTATTTCCCAATGCTGTCGCGGGGAGCTGCACCCAGAAAATGAATGCGCTCGCTGCCCGGTCTTGCAGCAGCATACGCCTTGTAGTAGTCCGCGTCCGGTCCATCGCCGACAACCGCCAGATGAACGTGCGGATTGGAACACGATGAGATCGCATCAATAGGCATTTCCAGCGACTTTTCCTTGGCCAGACGGCCAACGAAGACGAGAATGACTGCTTTGGGATCCTCACTCACCCGAGCACGAATGGCACGGACTTCCTCGTCCTGCGGATCAATGTCGGTAAACCGGCTTAAATCCAGACCGGTCGGAATAACGTAAATCGGCGCGAGCACACCGTATTCAATAAGCGCTTCGCGCGTTTTTTCACTCGGCGCCACCACTGCCTGCACATTGTTGCAGACTTTGCGGCTGGCCGCCTTGATGGCGTCCTTGGAAAAGCGGTCGATCTTTTCGTTGCCGCGCGGATTGATGTAGTGGGTATAGTCGGTAAACATCGTATGGTACGTTTCGACCAGAGGGATGGACAGCGTCTTGGCCATGTGCTGTCCGTACAGGCCGACGCCAAAATTGGTCTGCAGATGAATCACATCCAGATTCATCTCTTCAATATAGGCGGCAGCACCCAGATTGATGGGAGAAGAGACCTTATAGCCGTAAAGACTTTTGAGCCGGAATCCCGGAAGACGCAGAATGCCGTCCTCATAGTCGATTTTGGTTCCGGCGTGGTTTGTGATCACAAAAACCGTATGGCCGGCCTTTTCGAGGGCGTTTTTCAGCGTCACCGTCGAACTGACCACACCGTTAATATCCGGTACATACGTATCACTGACCAGTGCGATTCTCATTTTCCTCATCCTTTCCTGAATTTCTATTTCTCAAGATTTCTATTTCTCAGAATTTCGGTTTCGAAAACCTTCTATTTCAAAAAGTTTCTGTTTCTCTAAACGTATCTATCGTCTTAATGTCTGATCGGCGAACACCCCGAAGAAAGGGGTCTGCGTCTTAGTGGGTGCGGGCCATTTTTCAAATTCCCGCTTTTCTCATGCATACGGTGTGTGCACGGGTGCCGCCGGGCAACTCCGCATGCACGCCTTTTGTATCGGTTTTTCTGGGATTTCTTCTTTTACAGTTTACCTGTACAAAAGTGTATTCAGCTAACGATTATACGCCTTGTCCACGGCAAAGCGCCCAGAAAAAAAGCCGCTTGTGATCCGAAATCGCAGGCGGCTTACACGCTGTTCAGATTCCAGGTTCGATCTTTGCGCAGGGCGCATCCGATGCCGAAAGCGCGGAGGGCAAAGATACGATGGACATGTTCCGAGTTTTGCCGGCATCCCCTTGCGGCGTTGCCGGCTCGCTGCCCGAAGAAGATTCCGTGTTCAAAGCAGGCGTTTCGGTCTTCGAATCGAGGTCTGGATCGGCTTTTTCCGAATCCGGACGGACATTCGATTCGGCTTTTGCCTCTCCATCGCCGCTCGATGAAAGATCCGCTGAAATTTCGCTGAGCTTTTCCTTTTCTTCTTTGGCGGTCATGCGGTTTTTGAAAATCATGAACACCAGCGCCCCGCCAATTACAGGGATGTAATAGGAAGCAAAGCGCCATATGAGAAGCACGGCACCGGTCAGCTTTCCAAGCATGCCGGAAAAAAGCATCGTAAAGAACACTTCTGTACCGCCGCTTGCGCCGGGCAGGGGAACAAAGCTGTTGGCCATCGTGACAAAGGAAGCCAGCGCCATGGTATCGATCAGCTGATCGATCGACAGCGGGATGCCCAGGGCAATCGCCACCAGATACGGCAGGGAGAAGTACATCGTCAGACGAACGAAGTTGACGAGAGCGGTTTTCAGAACAAGCTTCTTGTTTTTAGAGAGACTGCGGATCTGCTCGGTAAAGCCGGTCACCTGTTCCATCCAGATGCTGACCTGCTCTTCCGGATTTTTAATCAGATGCAGCTTCGAAAGCCAAATGGGAAGCTTGCCGGAAAGCCAGATATACATTTTTGGAAACAGCGCGAGGGTATACAGCGCTGCGATGACGACCAGATTGACCAGATAGCCCGCGGCAACGATCCACACCCACGCATTGAGATTGACGTAGTGCGTAAAGCGGAAGATGAACAGAAGCGTCACGTAAATCATCATGACGGTCTGATAAATAATGAAATCTGCCCAGAGCAGTCCCACGCTGTCGCTGTAGGAAAAGCCCTGCTTTTTCAGGACGTAAACCTGACCGAACTGGCCGCCGGTTGAAGACGGCGTAATTCCCGCAAAGAACGTTCCCGTAAACGCGACGACGGTTCCCTGCTTGAGCGAATAATTCTTTTGGTAATGTCTTGCCAGAACCATGTAGCCCGCGCCGATCACGACGTTGATGGCCAGGCCCCACCCCAGAACAAAAATCAGGGAGAAAATATTCATCTGCGCGATGGCGGCGACAATCTGACTGAAGTTGTCTTTCAGCGCAAAATACATCGCCACAACGGTTACCGCGACAATCAGAAGAATATTCCAGAAGACTTTTTTATTCGGGCGCATGTTCGGGCTCCTTTGGAGTCTCGAATTTTTCCTTCCACGCATCCACATAAAATTTTCGCCAGAGATCCAGCACGTGTTCGCGGGAATAGAATTCGGATAAGTGATCGCTCTTGTGCGACCAGAAGGTGTACAGCTCTTCGTTGTTTTTCAGAGCGGAGAGCAGTTCGCAGAACTCTTCGTTGGAATTGCCCCGCAGATAGTCGTCAAAGAGGATATCCCGGTACAGATCCAGATCCCGGGTAACCAGCGGCAGCGACAGATTGACTGCCTCCAGAATGGTCATCGGGAAAAGCTCGTTATAGCTGGGGATGAACAGAACATCCGCCATGTTGTAAATCCGGACCATTTCTTCCCGCTCGACAATGCCGGTAAAGGTCACGTTGGCTGGCGGATTGTCCATCATTTTCTTCAGTTCTTCGTAGCCTTCGGTCATTGGACCAAAGGAGAAGCCGCCGGCCCAGACAAACTGGGCATCAGGCATGGCTTTCGCCGTGGCGACGAAGTCCTGCACGCCTTTGCGCGTCTGCACCTGGCCGCAGCCGAGAATGACAAAATCATCCGGCTTCAGCCCGTAGCGCTGGCGCATTTCGAGACGGTCGGCCTCGGGCAGGCGATGGAATTTTTCCTTGGAAACATAGTTCGGAATGTAATAAATTTTCGATCGGTCAATTCCGTATTTTTCCAGTTCCTTAATAAAGGAAGGGTTGACCACGACGAGGCGGTCGGCGGAATTGTAAAAATTGATAATGTATTTTTCGGCCGTCGGATAAAGGAACTCTGGAATTTTCAGCGATTCCTCCAGGGTATCGGGGAGAAAATGGCAGTAAGCAATATTGACGGACTTTTTGTTTTTCAGGCGGATCAGAAACGCGGGATCCAGCGTATGAAAATGCTGGATATCCGGATTCGATGTCCACTTGTTGATTTCCACGTCAAACAGGTCGGAAGCTCCTTCCTGAATCAGGCGAACCTGCTCCTCATAGGCGCTTCCCACACCCTGACCGGCTACTGAGTCGGCACTCGAGAACATGGTGATCAGTAATTTGTCTTGCTTCATAGTCAGGTTTCCTCCGTTCGATTATAGCACAGGCCCTTTTCCCCTTTTTGGGCCGACCGAAGCGCTTCATGCGCCCGTCCTGGCTTTAAAAAAACGCGTCTGAAATCCCCCTCTTCGGATTTCAAATGCATTGTACCTGTAAAGCCGCCTGAAAAAGGACTTACCGTTCTGTAATAAGAGAAAGTTAAGAACCTTGCCTTCATGTCATCGGGTAATTTTAGCGAATATTTTTCTTTTGTGCGCTGAGTGTACCCCAGATTGTTCATACAGCCCAAAAAAATAAAGCCGGCTTGCGCCGGCTCTACTCAAGAAAGTTTTTAAAGAAAGGGAATATGATTGTGAAGCGAGCTGTTCTACTGCTCACCTGTATCTTAGCATTCTCGTTTCTCCCCGTACGTCTCATGCCCGGTTAAAACGTTTCATTCTCAATCTTTTTAAATGATATATTTGAACGAATTTCATATTTTACAATCCGATTCAATTGATATGCCCGGGTCAATGGATTCTGCAGCGTACACCGCGGAGAGCGCGAGCTGCTCCCGCTTTCTTCTGAGAAACAGCCGGCTAAAAAGAAAAGCAGGACGGCTCCTGCTTTTTTTCGTTTTCCATTTGTGATTTTCAGCTGTCCCGACAACTATGGGTCGGGTCAGGATGGATGGCCTAGATGCCGATCGGGGTGAGTCCGCTGCGGCCTTCGGCGAGAAGAACCTGACTGAGTTCACCATCGGAAGCGATCTGATCTTTATAGCGCAGCGCCGCGCCCACGCAGGGGACGTTGGCGCCGGCGATGATGAACATGCGTTCGATCATGTGCCGCTTTTCGAGAATAAGCCACGCTTCCTGCATGGCCTTGGACATGGCAGCATCGCATAGAATCAGCAGCGAGTCCTTGTTGTGGACGGTGTTGCAGATGGAATCCATCGTCTGCCGTATGCGATCCACATTATCGCCTGGAATGGCGAACGTATCTTCATCCGCTTCCAGACCGGTAATGGCCAGCGTGCTGTCCAGCAGCGCCGGACCAAATGAGCCTTCCCCTAAAAGGATCAGTTTCCTCATTGCACATCTCTCTTTCTGCGGGCTTCCAGACGGCGTTCCTTACGGGACTTGGGAGCGGATTTTTTCTCTTCTTTCCATTTCTCCCATTCTTCCATCGTCCAGGCAGCCATTTTCTTGCTGACGGCAAGCTCCTTGGCGTTTGTCAGATAAATCATGCTCGATTTGAACCAGCCCTTGGCCGGTTTTATGGCGCGAATGTTCTTGAAACGGATCAGATCCGCTTCATACAAAATGGCATCCGGCGTAAGGACAATCGTACCGTCGCAGAGCGCTTCGCCAAACATGGCTGCCGCAAAGACCGCCAGACCAAAATAGACGATCGCCTGCGAATAGCGGGTTTCTTCCACCGCTTCGCTTGCGGCCGGCATGACCAGAATCATGATGCCTAGACCGATACATGCCGCGAACATCGCCGCATACATCCAGATGCGAACTGTCCCCACATGGACTTCCTTCGCATTCTGATGCGTCTTCAGTACGTGTTCTCTCATTTTTCTGGACTGAAAATAAAGCTTCCAGTTTGTGTAGCCCGTAAATCCGCCCATGCCGACGAGAAGAGCTGCGATAATCCAGAAGAAAATATCCATTTCGTTTCCACCTCAGTTTTCCGTTTTCAGGATTTTAAAACCCTGCTGTTTTTCTTTTTCTTAACGTTTTTATTTTATCCATCGAATCAGAGGATCTGACTTTTGGAATGTATATTCGATATCTTATCAGTGATCGGCTTACAATGCTTCGATTCATCCTGTTTCCTTTTGAAAAGAACGGGAAGTAAAAAGGCTGTTCGCCTGCGAAGGAGGAAATTTATGAAGGATCATTCGAGATCGTACGAAAAGACGATTGAATTCATCAATACGCACAACCCGTTTCTCAAGGAAAACGGACTGGCGATTACGGCGCTCAGTGACGGACACGCGTGCGCTGAACTGAACGCCACGGCTTCGCTGACCAACATTTACGGCATGGTCCATGGCGGTGTCCTGGCCACGCTGGCGGACATGGCTGCCGGCGTCTGCGCCACCGCGGATGGCGGGCAGGTTGTGACACTCAGTTCATCCATGAACTGCCTTTCGGCTGCTAAACCCGGCCGGCTTACGGCTGAGGCGAGCCGCATTCACGCCGGCAAGTCGACGGGGGTCTATACGGTAGAAATCTTTGATGAAACCGGCAAACGCATCGCTCAGGGCACGTTTACCATGTTTTTTCTTCACGACAAGTTTCAGGGATTCTCAGTTTTACAGGAAAACGAAAAGCGTTTCGGATCCGAGCCTGATCCAGAATCCAGTTCGGATCCAGAATAAAACCAAAAAATGCTGCTTTCAGCGGGCACCGTTGTCCTCGCGGGAAAGCAGCATTTTCAGTGTGCGTACGAGCAGCGTCAGGTCGAGCCACGTACTCCAGTTGTGGTAGTAGTACGAATCGAGTTCGAGACGCCGTTCAAAATCGACATTGGAACGGCCGTGGGTCTGCCACATGCCGGTAATGCCAGGCTTGGTCTGAATGATGTCCTCGTAATGGCCATCCATATCTTTCTGTTCTCTTGGAAGGTACGGACGCGGTCCGATCAGTGACATGTCGCCTTTAAGAACGTTGATAAACTGCGGAAACTCATCAACATTTTTTCTGCGCAGACGATCCCAGGCCGGAATGATGCGCGGATCGTGTTCGAGCTTCTTGTTCTTTTCATATTCTTCCCGCAGTTTCGGATCCTTTTTCAGCATGTCTTCGAGAACTTTATCCGCGTTCATGACCATGGAACGGTATTTGTAAATTTTAAAGAGCTTGCCGTCCTTGCCGATCCGCTCCTGCGAAAAGAAAATCGGCCCTTCATTATGGTATTTGCGGTTGACGTGCCAGACGTAAATCGTCATGGGAAGCAAAAGCAGCACGCCGGGAATGGCAGCCAGAATGTCGACCATGCGCTTGAACGCCTTCTGCGCCCACGTCATTTTTCCGCTGGCGGTGGAAATCATCAGCTGCCCGTCAAAATCATCGATTGTCGTCGCAAAATTGATCTGCCCGTCCATGACGGGGATGTACTTGATTTTCTTGACGCATTTCTGAATGCGGTTCATCAGCTTTTTGAGCGCCGGGACCGGTACAAATTCATCGGCCACAATGACCGTTGAAATTTTCTTCTGGCGAATCTGGCTTTCGAGTTCGCTTAACGGGTAAATGCCGACCGATTTCTGGACGGCTTCGGGCAGCTCGATTTTTTCATCGGGCGAAAGACGGATAAAGCCACGCACGTCGAGCAGCGAAAAACGGTTGTGCTTGCAGACGTCGTAGACATTGGCCGCAATCTCGCCCGTGCCGACGATCAGAACGTTTTCCTTCACGAATTTCCAGAAGATCAGGTGGGCGTAGCGGTTGATAAGCAGCACGCCGATCAGACTCAGAACCAAATACAGAACAAGCCAGCCAAAACTTGCCCACGTCAGATCGCGCAAGGAAAAGAGAAGCAGGTCAACCAGAAAAATTCCGATATACGCCTGCGCGATATAGCGGACTTCATCCCAGATAAGAAACGCCTTATGACGGTAGCGGCCGCAAATCCAGTTGATGATGACGTAGGTCAGAAGCATCTTGACTTTCATCGGGCTGGTAAAGGGCAGAAAGAACACGAGAAAAAGATTCCAGAGGACTTCTGCGATCAGTTTGATTTTGCCAAGTCGGGTCATCTTTTTCTTTCCTTTCTGTTCACGCAACTGCGTTCATTCACACAGGCGTTTGCACGGGTATTTTCGCACGCCTTTCTGCTCGCATGCCCCCGGAAATCTGCGTTCCGGGCCGCAGGCCGGAGGGATTTACCTGTGTATTTTTTTAGTCTAGCCTGTCTATTTTCGCATGGCCAAATGTACAGACCATGCGGAATTGTCTATTATGTACTATCATAACGTCGGTTTTTTCGCCTCGTTTTTACATGCCCGGGCATTTCTGCCCGTCTAAGTTTTCCTCAGGTATATGGAAAAAGCAGAAAAAACTTTATTTTTACGGCGTTTCAGAGAGCTCGAACCGATTCGAGCTTTCTTTCTATGCGTTTGTGTGCCATCGGCTCACGGTGCATTCTGCACCATGTGCATCTGAAATTCTGAAGAAAGGATCCTTCCATGTCGAAACGCGCTTCGAACCGGCCGTCCATCACGGTCAACTTCTTCATGAATTTCCTGCTCAACATTTCGTCCGTTCTGTTTCCGCTCATCACCTTCCCGTACGCCTCGCGCGTACTTGGTCCAGCCGGGACCGGCGCGGTCGCCATGGGAACCAGCTACGTTTCCTATTTCACTATGGCGGCTATGCTTGGCGTACCTGTCTACGGGGTGAGAGCGTGCGCGTCGGTACGGGATGATCCCGTCAGACTGTCCATGACTGTGCAGGAACTTCTCATTCTCAACCTGATCATGGGCGCCGTCGCCTACGGGGCTTTTTTCCTTTCGCTTATTCTCGTCCCGTCGCTTGCCAGCGAGCAGACGATGTACATCATCTGTTCCGCGGCGATTTTTCTGAACATCATCGGCATGAACTGGGTCTTCCAGGCGCTTGAACAGCTGACCTACATTTCGATGGCGGGCATGTTTTTCAAGGCGCTCGGTCTGGTCCTGCTGTTTCTGCTGGTGCATTCCGCCCATGATGTCAATCTGTACGCGGCGGTAACGGTCATCAGCTCCTTTGGCTCGGGCCTGATCAACTTCTGGTACCTTCGCAAACTGGTGCCTTTTAAAAAGCGGGGAAAATGGAACTTCCGTCAGCACTTCAGGCCGATGCTTCGTTTCTTTGCGATGGCCGTGGCTTCTTCCGTTTATACGAGTCTGGATGTCGTAATGCTCGGCTTCATGAAAGACAATACAGCCGTCGGCTACTACAACGCCTCGGTCAAGGTCAAAACCATTCTGGTGACGATGACCACTTCTCTTGGTACTGTACTGTTGCCGCGCCTTTCCTTTTATGCCCGGCATCATCAGATGAAAGGCTTCTGGAAACTCGTTTCGAAGGCCTTCTCCTTTGTCCTTCTCTTTTCCATTCCCTGCTGTCTCTTTTTCAGCAATATGGCCAAAGACGTCATCCTTCTGCTTTCGGGTGCGGAATTTCTTCCCGCCATTCCGGCGATGATCGTGCTCATGCCGACCATTTTGCTGATCGGACTGACCAATATTACCGGCATGCAGATTCTTGTCCCCCAGAACGAAGAAAAAACAGTCCTGTATTCCGTCATCGGCGGAGCGCTGGTCGATTTTCTTCTTAATCTGGCTCTGATCCCCTTGCTGGGCAGTACCGGTGCGGCGATTGGAACGCTGGCTGCCGAAACGGCGGTACTGATCATTCAGTTTGCGCGGCTTCGCCGCCCGCTCAGGCGCCTGTCCCGGCGTATCGAATGGGGGCCGCTTCTTTGGGGCATGCTCTTTGCCTCGCCGGTTCTGCTGATCAGCTCTTCCCTTCTGAACGCGGGTCCGTTCTGGCGTCTGGCTGTCTGCGCCATTCTGTTTTTTGGCGTCTATGGCGTCGTGCTTCTGCTTCGCAGAGAATCCATTCTGATGCAGCTGCTTCGAAAGCTCATCGCCCGCTGATCCAGACGGATGCTGCTTTACCCGCTCCCAGTTTTGTTCTTTATCGAGAATTCCCTGTCGCGTATCCCCTTGTATCCTTTTTTTGTATCCTTTTTTTCCAATGCTGTTCACTTAAGCTTCACAAGCTCACTTACAAATCAGGTTAGT
>NZ_CAPAEZ010000063.1:0-15169 GCF_948576815.1 uncultured Allobaculum sp. | reverse complement strand
AGCGTATCTAATATTCAGTCTCGCGTATACCCGTCGATTGTTTGACACTTACGAAGAAATTAATTTCGGAAGTTGTAAATTCCTGCTTGTCGGAATTCCATACGGTGGAAACCTGGCGAACCTTGAAATAGCGCGCTGTCTGCGGTGCGGTAAAGTTGAAGGCTACGCGATCGCCAACGTTAAAGAGGCTGTCGACTTTGTGCAGATTATAATCATCTGCTGTAAATTCGCCTTCATCAAATTTTGTCCAGTTCTCTCCGTCATCGCTTTTGTACAGTTCGAATTTGCCCATCGAACCGTTTAGGCCATACGCCTCTTCTTGGAACCCTGGACGCTTGTCAACCGAGAAGGCAGAAACCGTTTTGGCTTCTTTCATATCGATTACCGCATCCCAGGGATTGCTGGCATTGTTGTAGTCATCCGGATTCGTACTGAGGTTGCCGTCAATCAGCTTACCGGCGTCTGAAGAAGTAAATCCGCCGCCGGAAGTATTGGTCAGGGATGCTGTCCAGCCAGTACGGTCCATTGCAGTAGCGTTTTCAACATCGAGCTTCTGAGGATTGGCGATAATGTCTTCCTGAGCCGTATCCCCATACGTCTGTGCGGAA
The DNA here is from genome assembly GCF_948576815.1 of uncultured Allobaculum sp. Lineage (NCBI taxonomy): Bacteria > Bacillati > Bacillota > Erysipelotrichia > Erysipelotrichales > Erysipelotrichaceae > Allobaculum > uncultured Allobaculum sp. The sequence goes on along the minus strand of NZ_CAPAEZ010000063.1, from coordinate 14,561 downwards.
ATGACAAAGTCCTCCGATCCAGCCCCTGGAGTCAGCGTGCGATCAATTTTATGGTTCACGACGCCCGTCGTGGCCACTTTGCCGTCTGTAACCGAGAACGTACGGGAAATCTTGTTGTTACCGATACTCAGCTGGTTGTCTGAGATCATCGCATCAAAATCCGTACCATCGGATTCATTGGCCAGAACAACTGTGGAAGATCCTAATGAGCTCGCCCCAAGCGTCAGAGAAAGAAGGCTTCCCAGCAGCTTTCTGTGTTTTGAATTCATGCTTATTCCTTTCTATTTCATCTTGTACATAGTGAAGAATGAAACATTTTGTTTCCTGAATCCACCTCGCAAAGGGAATGCCCGATTTTCCGTTCTGAAAGCGAATTCATTCACTAAAATGTTAAACTATGCCGCATTATTAGTCAAAAACATAAAGTGCTTTTTGCAAATCCGCCGTTTTTTCTGGATATGTCAAATTGAGTAATTTTCTACGAAACCACAAAAAAGCAGCACCTGCAAAGAAGGTTAAAACGCAAGTGAAAAATACAGGAAAATCCAGCCCCTTCCCTGGACGTGTCCGACCTGCCTTTCGCAGAGCCCAGTGCTTCTGAAGTCCTTTTCTGCGGCGGTACACTAAGAAAAACGCCAGGTAAAATTTTCTAATCCGGGCGCAATGTTCGACAAAGCGATCCGGTTTTGCCGGCTGGAAAGCAAAAAGGCGAAGCCTTTCGTCTTTAAAAGCTTCGCAATTTGGCGAGATACACCTTTGGCTGTAGAAATTTAAAAAAGTCGTGTTACAATGTCGAAACAAAACAAACATTCGAAAAGCTGAGATAAGAAAGAGTACACAGAGCCGGATTTCCAAGAGAGCTGTCGTTGGGTGCGAGACAGTAAAGACGTCTGTGGAATACACCTTGGAGCTGCCTTTATGGCCGTGAACCTGCGTTAAAGGCGAGTGCATCAAATAGAAGTTTGGTGAATTAAGGTGGTACCGCGCATTGTCGTCCTTGACAGTGCGCGTTTTTTATTTTCGGTTTGTTTTGATACTTGAATTATGGAGGATGGATATGAAATTTTTTGATGAGCTCAAATGGCGCGGCCTGGTGAACGATGTCACTTCTCCCGATCTGGAAGAGGAAATCAACAACGGCGAGCTGACCTTCTATATTGGAACCGACCCAACGGCGGATTCCCTGCACATCGGCCATTACAGTTCGCTGTTGATGGCCAAACGTCTCGAACAGCACGGACATCATCCGATCATGCTCGTCGGCGGTGCGACCGGCTTTATCGGCGACCCGAAAGCAACCGGCGAAAGAAGCATGCTGACACCGGAAGTTCTCGATCACAACTTCCACGCGCTGCACGCCCAGATTTCCAGATTATGGGGCTTTCCGATGGTCAACAACCTCGACTGGACCAAGGATCTTTCGATCATCGACTTCCTGCGCGACTACGGAAAACACTTCAACGTCAACTACATGATCAATAAGGAAACGGTAAAGAAGCGTCTGGATACCGGTATTTCCTACACGGAATTTTCCTACATGATCCTGCAGTCGCTCGACTTCCTGCATCTGTTTGAAGAATACAACTGCCGTCTGCAGATCGGCGGACAGGATCAGTGGGGAAACATCACTTCCGGTCTGGAACTGATCCGCAAGAAAAAAGGATCCGACACCAAAGTCTTCGGTCTGACCATGCCGCTGATTACCAAAGCGGACGGTACAAAATTCGGCAAGAGCGAAACGGGAACCGTATGGCTCGACGCGGACAAAACCAGCCCGTACCAGCTGTACCAGTTTCTGCTGAACACGGAAGATGCCAAGGTGATCGAATACCTCAAGAAACTGACGTTCCTGAGCGTGGAAGAGATCATGGCTCTGGAAAAAGAAGTGGAAGAAAATCCTGGCCGCCGTGCAGCCCAGAAAAAGCTGGCGGAAGAAGTCGTTCGCGACCTTCACGGGGAAGAAGCACTCGAAGGCGCTCTGAAAATCACAAATGCGCTCTTTGGCGGATCGCTTGAAGAACTGACCGAAGCACAGCGGCGAGAACTCGTAAACACCATGGAGAAAACACCGGCAGCTGCAGGCAAGCTCGAAGACGTTCTGATTGCCGCAAAAGCTGCTTCTTCCAAGCGCGAAGCCCGCGAATTCATCAAGGGCAACGCGGTTTCGGTAAACGGACAGAAAGTCAACGACCCGAACATGCCGATCGATCTGAACAGCACCTACGTCGATAATGTGGTTCTGATCAAGCGCGGTAAAAAGAAAAACTACGCGATTGAACTGACCGAAGCGGCGGAATAAGTCCGAGCTTCTGACAGCCCTTAAAAGGGCAGATTCAATTCATTAGAAAAACCAGAAAGGATTTTCGAGTGGCCAGCACTTTGAAAATCCTTTTTCGTTTTTCTGCGAAGAAATCGAAATGGACAGACTGAACAAAAGCAGGCTTATCAAAAACGGAGCGTCAGCGCAATTCATTCTGGAAAGCATCTGCACCCAGCGCAGGAAGCGGCATTCCAAATATTTGCCTTTCCATATATTTGTAGATATTTATGAGTATCGATCTTTATTTGTCAGATCGTTTCGGAAAGAAATGTCTAGGGCGTTACGTTCGTTTTTTGATTTCAGAGGGGTGTAATGCGTCACGGGATTCCACTCCTGTTCTGTTTATTCAGGGCTCTCGAAGACAGACGTCCTTTTCCAAAAACGGTGTGAAAAACGCCCAAAACGATTCGCGAAAATTCTTTCGGTCATCTTCGTGGATATTCTGAATCTCCTGTTGCAGGATTTGAATCCGGTCACACTTTTTCTCTTTCCGTCAGACAGGTAAGAAAGATATGCGGGTGACAAAGGAAAATGGTCTGTCAGAACAATCGAATTCTGACATCAGGAGATATAGACATGAAACATAGAAAAGCAGCCATTCTTGGTGTTGGACACGTTGGAGCCCACGTCGCCAGCGCTCTGTGCATGGAAGGCATTGTCGATGAGCTCATTCTTATCGATACGCGTCCGCAGAAAATCATCAGCGAAGCACAGGATCTGAATGACGCTCTGCTGTACACGTCCTGGAGCGTCAACGTACATCCAGGCGATTTCGCGGATCTGAAAGACTGCGATGTACTCATTAACGCTGCAGGAGACATTGAACTGCTTCGCGGAAACGAAGAGCGGTCCAGCGAACTGGATTTTACAATTCGTGCTGTACATTCCTTTGCGCCTAAAATCGCCAAAAGCGGATTCAAAGGCGTCATCATCAATATTTCCAATCCGTGCGATGTCGTGACGCGCGCACTGGCCAAAGGATGCGGTCTGCCGTATGGTCATATATTTGGAACCGGAACCGCACTGGATACTTCGCGTCTGGTCGGCGCCATTTCCAAAAAGACAGGACTGGCCCGCCATTCTATTACCGCAATGATGCTTGGCGAGCACGGCAACCGTCAGTTTGCTCCAAAGTCCGTCCTTTCCTTCCAGGGAGCCCCGTTAAAAGCGGCTTCGTTGCTTGCCAAGGACCTGGACTGGAAAGAACTCGAACAGGAAGCCATTAAAGGCGGCTGGGTCACGTTTGCGGGCAAGCAGTGCACCGAATACGGCATTGCCGCAACTGCTGCTCGACTGGCTGAAGCGGTACTGAGGGACGAGCATCTGATTCTTCCGGTTTCCGCACCGCTGAGCGGGGAATACGGTCAGTACGATCTGTATGCGGGCGTACCGGCGGTCATCGGCCGGCACGGCATTGAAAAAGTCATCGTTCTGCCCTTAAACGATGAAGAGAAAACGGAATTTCTGGCCTGCTGCGACGCCATTCGTTCTAATGTGGAAAAAGCGGATGCGCTGATGGAGCAGCTGAATGCAAAGAAAAAGCACAGCAGTTAAAACTTCTTTTCAGGCAGTCTGCCCGGAGCGGACGTCCAAAATGGATATCAGCCTGTCTTCAGGCCGTCACAATTAAATAACGCCTTAGCTAAAGGTTTCTGACCGACAGCTAAGGCGTTTCGATTTTATTGCAGACTGGCTAGGCGCTGAAATATTTTTCCTTGATCAAATCGACCGGCATATCGTGACCAGTCCAGAGCTTGAAGGAAGCAGCGCCCTGATACAGAAGCATGTACATGCCGTTGGACGTCTTGCATCCAGCGGCTTTTGCGTCTTTGAGCAGTTTTGTTTCTTTCGGATTGTAAATGACATCAAATACGAAAAGATCCGGACGGAACAGGGAAGTATCCTGAATGATCGAACGATCTGTATTCGGAGCCATGCCTACTGATGTGCCGTTGACGAGAATGGCGCTGTTCGCGATGGCTTTGCGAAGGACTTCCGGATCGAAATAATCGTGGACGCGAACCGTGCAGTTCGTGCGCTCATTCAGCTTTTCGGCAATTTCTTCAAGGCGGCCGAAGAAATCGTCGCGAATGTTGAAAACGTCGATTTCCTTGACGCCATCCAGGGCAGCCTGAACCAGAATGGCCGTGGCCGCGCCGCCGGCACCGAGCAGGGTCATGTTTTTTCCGATAATATTTACGCCGCATTCTTCCACGGCTTTCATAAAGCCGATACCGTCGGTCGTATAGGCGGTCAGAACACCGTCTTCGTTGACGATGGTATTGCAGGCGCCGGTAATTTCCGAAGCGGGGGAGAGATTGTCCGCCAGCGTGCACATGATGTTTTTGCCCGGCATGGTGATGTTCCAGCCTCTTGCTTTAAACAGCTTCAGCGCTTCTACGGCTTTCGGCATGTCTACTTCAGGCACATCAAAGGCAAGGTAGGCATAGTCGAGACCAAGCGCGTCGCATGCTTCGTTATGCATGGCAGGGGAAATGGAGTGAGCGACCGGTGAACCCAGAAGGCAGAGCAGACCGGTATGTCCGGTAATCGATTGAGTCATACTGATTCATCCTTTCGAAAGATTTGTAAGCAGAAGGAACAGCCGTTTCTTTCTCAGAGTAAGAGAGAGGATGCTTATCTTTTTAAAACGGGACTCTTTAAATCAGGGCTATTCCTGAGCCTGCCCGGCCGATTCGGCATCCTTGCAGGCTTTGACTTTGGAAATAATTTCCTCGCAAATGCGATAGACGTCTTTTCCGTCGGTATTGACGATAATATCCGCCGCTGCCATATAGGCGGGATTGCGTTTTTCCATCAGATCCGTGATGTGTTCGACCGTTTTGTTGTTTTCGAGAAGCGGGCGATCGTGGCTGTCCTGGACGCGGTCGAGAATAGTCGCCGGATCGGCGGTCAGCAGAACGATTTTTCCGGATTTGCGCATTTCATCGACATTGACCTGACGCATAGCGACACCGCCGCCGCAGGAAATGATCTGGTCATGCTTGCCGCGGCACGATTTGAGCAGATTCGTTTCTTCGTCGCGGAAATACTGTTCCCCGCGCAAATCGAAGATTTCGGAAATGGACATGCTGTTCTGTTCGGCGATAATCTGGTCCATTTCGATGACATCCATCGCGAAAACCTGCTTGAGGGCTTTGGCGACTGTACTTTTTCCCACGCCCATGAAGCCGATCAGGAAAATGTTGAAGCCGAACAGTTCGTGCGACTGAATTCGCTTGGAGTAATAAAGAATCGAATCGTAAACGCCCATAATGGCATCCCGGTATTCGTAGTCAGCAAGTTTCTTATTGAAATTGCGCTTTTTGCGTTCTTCCTCTTCCGACTGAACGGCCGCAATTCCAAGTTCCTGTTTGCAGGAGATGAACTCCTGAATCATCTGCGAACGCATGCGAAGCGTATTGATCAGAATTTCATCGCAAAGATCAAGGTCATTGCGAAGCTTTTCGAGTTTATCCATTTGAAATTTCCTTTTCTCAGGGATTTCGTAATGCCGAAACCCAGATCTCAATCAGTATAGGCAAGCGGTTAAAAGCTTGTAAAGGACTCCGCCTTTCTTACAATAGGTTTCAAATAGTTTCATAGAAACTTGCAGGTTTTCATAATGACGCATTCCAAATCCAATTCCATTGTATTTTGATCCATCGAAAGGTATCTCTCGGACTGGAGAGGCGAATACACACGCAGCTCCACGACCAGCAGGACGTCTTTGAAAAGTCAGGAATGGAAAAATGCCCGCAGGGGCTTTAAAAGATTCGAATGAGCCTGAATTCCTGGAATATATTCTTTCTACGCCAGATTTTCAAAGGGAATAAAACTCCGAAATACACTTTATATAAAGTGTATTTCGGAGTTTTGATTTGCGGATTTCACTCGATATGATTTAATGTAGTAAAAAATAAATGCACGTTACTGCAGGTGATTCTATGCATATCGTCTATAACAAAAAAAACGGTGTGCTTTTTGCACGCCTGGCCGTATCGAAAAGGGTTGGAAAAACTGTAAAAAAAGAATCTATCAACCTCGGAAGAGTCCTTGATAAAGAGAAAGGAGTCACCAGAGCCGGGATAGAGGAGTTTTTATCTATGATCTGAAGACGGATACCTATACTAAAACCGATGATTATGAACTAGCAAGGCGCAAACACAAGCGGAAGGAGCAACTGATTTTTGATTTTGGCGATATCTGCCTCATTGATCAGTTCATCCGAAAGCATCCCGCGCTAAGGAACGCAATCGACAGTATCGGCTGTTCAAACATGGATTCCGTCTTCAGCCTTCTCTGCTTCTATATCCTTTCGAACTGCTCGAATCGTCTGTGCCAATCCTGGCGGGAAAGCAGTTTTGCCAGAATCCTTTTTCCTGACGCGAGACTGTCCAGCCAGAGGATCTCGGATATTCTCGCTCTTCTGAGCGAAGAATACCCTTGTCGTGAATTATTCAAGTTCTATCTGAAGCTGTTCAAAGAGGATCTGGAAGGAGATGGGACAAACGTCCTGATCGATTCGACCGGGCTCCCAGACAGTATTCATTTCCCACTGACAGCGATCAGTAATCACAATGGGGAAATCGAGAACGAAGTCCGCCGGATCTATGTGACTCAGCAGGAGACCGGACTGCCAGTATGCTTTAGATACTGTCCAGGAATTGTGATCGATGTTTCCACTTTATCGCGGACAATGAGAGAGTTGAAAAAGGCCGGAGTTAATACAAAGTTAGCTATTCTTGACGCTTGATATCTTACAAAGACTAATTTAGAAGAATTGTACGAAGACAAAATCTCTTTTCTCATGCGCTTGGACTCTTTGTTAACATGCGCTATTCGAAAATGATCGAAAGCGCTGCATAACGAAAACGCGCCATAACGAAAACGCTGCGTAATAGATCTCAGGACAAAGACAGACTGAGCGCAGTGCTCATACCATTTTGAAAAAAAACTCTTTTTCACAAAAGCAGATTTTTGAAAGAACAGAACCGGCCGGAATATTCTGGCCAGATCCATCCTTACTTTGTTTAAGAATCCAGTTCCAGACTGTCTGTTCCGGTTCGGGGTGAGCCGGAAGAGACACCCTTTACTGCCTGCATTCAGGCAGACCGGTCATTTTGAGAAGACTCTTCAGAAATGGCTTTAGACCTTGAAAGACTGAACGGAAAAGATTTTCTAGAAAGGATTTGAATATGAATACTGTAAATGTACGCAATATCGAAATCGGAAGCGGAAAGCCGAAAGTCATTGTTCCGATTGTAGCGGTAACTAAAGAAGACATCCTGAAGGAAGCGGCAGAAATCGCCAGTCTTCCTGCGGATGTTCTGGAATGGCGCGTCGACTGGTTTGAAAACAGCGAAGATCTCGCGGCAGTAAAAGACGTTCTGAAAGGACTTCGTGAAGTGCTTGGCGATATGCCGATTCTCATGACATTCCGCACGAAAAAAGAAGGCGGCGAAAAAGCAATTTCCATGCAGGACTACATCGACCTTAACGTGGAAGCTGCCAAAAGCGGTCTCGTGGATCTTGTCGATGTTGAAATCTTCAGCGGAGACGACACGGTCAGCGCCATCCTGGACGGCGCGCACGCAAATGGTGTAAAAGTCGTTGCTTCCAATCATGACTTTTTCAAGACGCCGGATCAGGACGACATCGTTTCCCGTCTGGTCAAAATGCAGGAGATGGGCGCCGACATCTGCAAAATTGCCGTCATGCCGCAAAATCGCCGCGACGTGCTCACGCTGCTGAGCGCGACCGAAAAAATGGCCAATGACATTGCCGATCGTCCGATCATCACGATGTCCATGGCCAAAGACGGCGTGATCAGCCGCCTTTGCGGCGAAGCGTTCGGTTCGTCGATGACTTTTGGAGCCGCCGGAAAGGCTTCCGCTCCCGGTCAGATGAATGTGGAAACGCTCGTTCAGATTCTCGATGCGCTGCATCAGGCGCTTTAAGCAAGACTTCAATCGGCTTTTTCCAGTGAAAGCAGGGGAATGAAAAGCCCCAGGTCAAAGCTGGCAGGCGGTGTGAACTATTCAAAAAAAGCACCGTCTGCTTTTGTATTTTTTGAATCTGGATGACGCCGAATGGATGATTTTGTTATCTCAAAACGGTTTCCAGAGTTTTAGCAGGCAACTGCCGGTCTGTCGATCAAAGTGCCCGCATAATTTCCGGACCTGGCGTCGTTCGAATTCCAATATAAGAATTTGAATAGGGTGTCCGCAGGTGAGTTCTGCCTCTCTGGCGCTTTGCTCCATTGTGTCTGCTTCGTTCTATATGCCTCCGTTTCCATCTTCATTTTCTTCCATATTCGTCGTATTCATCGTCCTCAGAAAAGAAGAGCTGATCTATGAAAAAGGGCTGCACTGGCTGGATGACTGTCTGGAAAAATTTCTGCTTTGTCTCGCCCTGGCAGCCATGGCCGTCATCATGGGCATTCAGGTGTTTTGCCGCAGCGTTTTGTTCATGTCGCTTTCCTGATCGGAAGAGCTGACGCGCTGTCTGTTTATCTGGAGCGGCTTTCTCAGTGTCAGCTGCTGCACCATATACTGCATTTCCATCAAGATCGAACAGGTTGCGGCAAGACTTTCCCGGCGTAAATAAGCGGTTTTGAAAGTGATCAGCCACACGATCGAACTGGCGTTCTTTTTAAACATGATTCCGTATACGTTCTCATTTTTCATGTCTTCGGTATAAAGCGGGCAGGTTTCGCCCGCATGTCAGATTCCGATGGACTGCGTGCAGGCGGTGCCTTTTGTTTCCTTTGTTCTGGTCGCCATCTGCATCTTGCAGCGCTGGATCATCGAATTCAAAGTGTGACTGAACCTTCCCCTCAACGATCCGGCCCATCCGGAACGCAGTACGCAGGAATCGTTCATTCAGGCCAATACCGATCCAGAGCCGGTCGGCGCATCCGGCATGGATTCGTCTGTAACGTCTGGAAAAGGAGAAAGCGTACGAGTGTCCTTCTTCTGTTTGCAGTCTTTACGATTTTGCTGGTGATCGCGGTTCCGATTTCCATCTTCCTTGGAATTACTTCGGTATTGCCGTCGATTTTTGGTTCTTCCTTAGATGACGGAGGAACAGAAGGAAATTCTAAAAGAAGCGGCTTCCATCGCTGCCGACTATGCGCGCGAGAAGTCGGATGAGCGCATCGCCAGACAAAGAGAAGAAATTGAAGAAAACGGAAGTGAAATTCTCGAACTCGATGCCGCTGTGCAGGAAGCAATTCGCGAAAAGGCAGCGCCGTTCTATCCGTCGATTCAGACCGATATCGATCCCGCGCTCTATGCGCTCTATACGAGGGAAGTCCAGTAAACAGATTTCGATCTGGCCACGTAAGTTTTGAACCGTTCTAAAACGCATTAAGCAGATAAAAGGCCGTATTCCTCATCCAGCCAGAAGGAATACGGCCTTTTATCGTAAAGGCAAGAGAAGGACCGGATTTTCGTACATCGCAAAAGAACGCACAAAAAATGAAAGGGGTTACACTGAAAAGGTCCAGCCTGAAGAAATAAAAATCGCAAGAAATGAACAAAATATCACACTTATTGCATATGTTCGGCGTTCATAAATATTTTTCGGACCGGCATAATGAAAGGGAATACATCGGGCGTATTCTGGTCTCTGTTTTCGGGCAAATTACAAAGACCAAAACCATAAAAAAAGAAGAAAGGATTATTGATGAAACAATCTCTGACAAACCGGCTGAAACAGACGCTTTCGATCGTCGTTGCGGCGGGCTGTTCACTTTCGATGCTGCAGACCCCCATTCAGGCAGCTGTTCCTTCTGAGCTGGAAAACATCGCAGCAGACTTTACGATCACAGTTCCCTCTGAACAGAGCGGAAAGCCGAAAGAAAACATGGTCGACGGCGATGCTTCTACGCTCTGGGTCAGCAACGGAGCACAGTGGCCGGCGACGCTGATTTTTCGTGCACCTCTGGACACCCCGCCGATTTATAAAATGGTTGTCAAACTGGAATCCGGGCATCCGGACTGGACGATGGATGTGAAACTCCAGCACGCGGTCAACAGCGTGACGGACGATCTGATTCCGGATACAGAAAAAGACGACTTTTCCTTTAACGACACGTTTACCTATACGTGGGAAGACGGCATTTCTGCCTCCCATTTCTATCTGACACTTTCCGATCCGAAAAACGGCGGCGCTGCCGGCGCGTTCTGGCCAGGCATTGCGGAAGTGGAATTATTTACCGAAAAAGGCGGGAACAACCCCGATTCTTCCGATCTGGTCAATATTGCCGGCAACGGTACGATCAGCTCTATCACGTCCGGACAGGGCAATCCGGCCAGTCTGATCGATGAAGATTACAAAACGCTTTACGTATTTTCTCAGGGGCTTTCGACCACCGGAGGTCAGGCCTGGGTTCAGATCGATTACGATCAGAAAAAGACGGTAAAAGCGATTGAAGCTGCCTTTGAAAACAAAGGCGCTTCCGATTCCAACGGCTTTGTCTTTAGGTACGACATTCTTGGACGGACGAGTGCCGACGGGGAATGGGAAGTGCTGGGCGCTGATCAGACGGCAACACGTCTGGATGGGGACTGCATCAAACGCTTTACCCTCGATGAGGCCAGAGAACTGCAGGCCGTACGCATTCTGATTAAATCCATTGCGAATACCGGCGGCGATCCCTGGCCCGCTTTAGCGGAGCTGAAAATTCTTGCCCCAACAGATTCCGTAAAGGATCCTCTGCTTGAAAACAATATTGCCAAAGGCAAATCCATTCATACCAATACGAACCAGGCGAACGTAAAGAACCTGGTCGACGGTTCGCTGGCTACCCAGTGGAACGGCGACATGTATCCGGCGTATGTGGATATTGACCTGGGCAAAAACTATACGCTCAGCGATGCGGTTGTATTCACCCCGACTGCGGGCTACAGCCAGTATTCGATCTATACGTCCATGGATGGCGTTGACTTTGAGCGCGTCGCCCGCAAGACATCGAAAGAGACCTGCACGAATGAAGGCGAAACCTGGCAGCTCAACAACAAGGAAGCACGTATTATCCGTCTTTACATGGAATACAACTCCGCTTCCGCAAACAGCCAGGTTCGTGAATTCGTCCTGCACGGAACGGAGTCGGGAACACCCGTTCAGCCAACACCGGCGGTCAGCGTGCCGGATTTTAAAGATACCGAATACGCAAGGGCCGTTACCGAAGCCGATACGATTGCGGAAGTTCAGGGCATTATTTCCCGCCGCATTGGGGAAGCCTATGTCGACTGGTTTACCTTTGAACTCAAAGATGCCGCCAATGGCTATGACTACTACGATGTCGAAGCCAGAAAAGGAAAGATTCACATTACCGGAAACAACGGCGTGTCTCTGGCCACCGGTCTGAACGCCTACCTGGAACAGATCGTCAACGTGCACATTTCTCAGGTCGGCGATCAGGTCAAAATGCCGGAAAGCATTGTTCTTCCTGTGCAGAAACTGCACAAGGAAACAAAATTCCCGGTTCGCTATTCGTATAACTTCTGTACGCTTTCCTATTCGATGGCGTTCTGGGGCGAAAGCGAATGGAGAAATGAATTAGACTGGCTTGCTCTGAACGGCGTGAATATCGTTCTGGATGCGACCGGTCAGGAAGAAGTCTGGAGACGCTTTCTTGCCGAATGCGGCTATTCCCATCAGGAAATCAAGGACTTCATTGCCGGTCCTGCGTACTACGCCTGGTTTTACATGGCCAACCTTACCGGCATGGGCGGACCGCTGCCGGACAAATGGTTTGCACAGCGTACCGAACTCGCCCGTAAAAACCATCGCATCATGCAGGTTCTTGGTATGCAGCCTGTACTGATGGGCTACTGCGGCATGGTGCCGACCGATTTCAAAACCAAACAGCCGGAAGCGTCCGTTATTCCGCAGGGCAAATGGTGCAACTTCCAGCGCCCGTACATGCTCAAAACGGATGATTCGAATACCTTCCCGAAATATGCCGAAATGTTCTACAAAGCGCAACAGGATGTCTATGGAGACATCACGAACTACTACGCGACCGACCCGTTCCACGAAGGCGGAAATACGGGGGGCATGAATGTTTCCACCATCGCGTCCGAGACGCTCAAAGCGATGATGGAAAGCGATCCGGACGCCGTCTGGGTGATTCAGTCCTGGCAGCGCAACCCGTCCAGCGCCCTTCTGAAAGGTCTGGAAGGCAATCGGGACCACGCCCTCGTACTCGATCTGTATGCAGAACGCCAGCCGCACTGGAACAGCGCCAGCTATGGCGATGAATTCCAGCAGACCCCATGGGTATTCTGCATGCTCAACAACTTTGGCGGACGTCTCGGTCTCTATGGCCACATCGAAGGTCTGGAAGGCGTATTTGACGCCATCAAGAATGCAGACTGCATGGCCGGTATCGGTATCGCACCGGAAGCCAGTCAGAACAACCCGCTGCTTTACGAATACCTCTTCGATACCATCTGGACCGAAGATGCAGCGCAGCCGGTAGAACCAATCAATCTCAATCAGTGGATTAAGGATTACGCAAGAAGACGCTACGGCGACGAAAGCGAAAGCGCAGTCGAAGCGCTCCAGATTCTGCTCGATACCGTATACGACGGCGTCGAGCACGAACGAAACAACAGCGGCATCGGACAGGGGGCTCCGGAAAATATCCTGAATGCCCGTCCAAATCTGACGCTGACTACCGCTTCGACATGGGGCTGGTCGTCGATTCTATATTCCAAAGTCGAACTGCAGAAAGCGCTCGATCTGCTTCTGGAAGACTGGGATACGCTTAAGGATTCCGAAGCGTATCGCTATGACGTAGTCAGCGTGGCTCAGCAGGTTCTGTCCAACTCGGCACAGGGAATTCTTTCCAAAATGAATACGGCTTACACCAACCGCGATCTGGATGAATTCACGACCTGGTCGGATAAGCTGATCGAACTCGTCAGCGATTCGGACCGTCTGCTTTCCACAACGAAAATGTACATGCTTGGCAACTGGACCGAAGCCGCCGGCCGCATGATCAGCGATCCGGATGACTTCACCAGAGATCTGTTTGATCTCAACGCCAAAGCGCTTGTATCGACATGGGGTTCCATTGCCCAGTCGAACGCCGGCGGTCTGCACGACTACTCCAACCGTCAGTGGGCTGGCCTGACGAAAGATCTGTATCTCAAGCGCTGGCAGATGTTCATTGACGAAAAGAAAAAAGAACTGCGCGGCGAATCCTTTAAAACCTTCAGCGCAGCGGACTGGTTTGAAGTGGAATGGGCCTGGGCGCGAAACAGCGACGAACGCTTCTCCGATCAGCCAGGTTCGGATCCGATCAACACACTGGCCGAAAACGTTCTTGAAAAATACGACATCCAGAAAATCGCTCCGGAAATTACTCTGGACGGCGTTCTGGAACCGGAAAAAATGACCGCCACTGCTCCCAGTGCGCAGAGCGGGGAAGGACCAGAACGCGTTCTGGATGGAAACAATCAGACGCTCTGGCACACCCAGTACACCGGAACGCTGCCCACACGGGAACAGTGCTATATCACACTGAACCTCAACGAACCGGCGATGGTACGCTCCCTGCTGTATTTGCCAAGAAGCAACGCGCAGAACGGCACAATCACCAAATATCGCATTGAGGTTATCGACGACAGCCAGCCTGGAGCGGAGTGGAAAACGGCAGCCGAAGGAAACTGGGCCCGTGAATCCGGCTGGAAAGAAGCCGTATGGTCCACGCCGGTAAAAGCGACGAAGGTCCGTCTTGTGGCCGTAGATTCCGTCAGTGTCGAAACGGGCAAAATTTTCGCGTCCGCTGCGGAAATCCGTGTGAAAGGCGTATGGAGTGCGGACATTCCAGATGAACTCGATTACACCTTAATGGATCAGGCCCTCGAAAAAGCCGATGCGCTTGAAGCGGCCAAAGAGACGTTTGCGACGACAGGCCTCCATGCCTTTGAAGACGCAAGAACGCATGCGGCTTCCGTTCGAGCCGATGCCCTTACGCAAAAAGAGCTCGATGACGCGGCGCTCCGTCTGAATCAGGCGATGCTGAAACTGCGCAAGAAAGTCGATAAGGCGTATCTGGAAAATCTTTAATCGATACAGAGCTTAAAAAGCCTCTTTTAAAGTCGAACCGGCTGTGACCGGTTCAAAACGAAGACCGGCCTCGATTTCGAATATCGAATCGAGGGCCGGTCTTTTGTAAGCGTCAAATAAAAGACGGGTATTTTCTCGACCGCCTCCTTGGGAT
>NZ_CAPAEZ010000062.1:0-15266 GCF_948576815.1 uncultured Allobaculum sp. | reverse complement strand
GGAACTAACCTGATTTGTAAGTGAGCTTGTGAAGCTTAAGTGAACAGCATTGGATAAAAGGGGCAAAAAAACTCAAAAAAATATCCGTTCAGGGGTTATTTCTTGCTCAAATCCGGCTTGAGACAGAGTACGATATTAGGGAGGAATGGACTTCAAAAAATCCGTTCGCTGATTTGCACTTTTTAAACAAAAATGTCGTCGGATAATCGTAAAAGTGTAAATCAAAGTATAATGAAACCAACTTTAAAGGAGGAATCAAACATGATTTTTGGTCATGAAGAGAACTTCTGGGAAAGCGCAAACGGCATCTGGACAGCTCGGGAAATCTACCAGCAGCCGAACACCTGGAAGAAAACACTCAAACAGATTAAAGAAAAGAAAGACGAAATTAAGGCATTCATCGATCCGCTTCTGGAAGATCCAAACCTGGATATCATATTCACCGGTGCTGGAACCAGTGAATATGTCGGCAATGCCCTCTATTCTTTCATCAACACCTGCACAGGCTTCCGCGCAAAATCCTATGCATCGACTGACCTGGTAGAAACTCCAGAAAACTACCTCGACAAAAACCGCAAGACTCTGCTCGTCAGCTTCGGCCGTTCTGGCAACTCTCCGGAATCCGTAGGCGCAGTTCAGGTAGCAGACGCGGTATGCGGCAAGAACGTTTACCATCTGTTCATCACCTGCAACAAGAACGGCGCACTCGCAAAAGCTGCTGCTGCACGCGACAACGCCCTCGATATCAACCTGACGGAAGAGACTCACGACCAGTCCTTCGCCATGACCTCCAGTTTCTCCAACATGATGCTGGCTGCTATGCTCTGCTTCAACCTGGATCACCTGGTAGAAACTGAAGCTCGTCTGGAAGACGTTATCCTCAGAGGACAGCACTTCCTCGACCATGGCTACAAAGCCTGTGAAGATCTGGTTAAATCCTATGACTTCAACCGTATCGTTTACCTTGGCGCAAACGTTCTGAAAGGCATCGCTCAGGAATCCCAGCTGAAGATCTGCGAACTGACTGCAGGCCAGGTTACAACAACCTTCGATTCTCCGCTTGGCTTCCGTCACGGACCAAAATCTGTTGTTAACGACGAAACCCTGACCGTTATCTACATTTCTGATGATCCATATCAGAGACAGTATGAATACGACCTGGTTAAGGAAATGGCTTCCCAGAGAAAGGGCAACAAACTGGTAGCCGTAGCCGCTCGTAAATACGAAGACATCGAAAAACTCGTTGACCTCTATATCGACTTTGGTCTGCTCTTCGCAAAAGACAACATGTACCTTGCCTTCGACTACATCCTGGCTGCTCAGGTAATCGCACTGTTCAAATCCATCTCTCTTGGCATCACACCGGATAACCCATGCCCAACTGGCGAAGTTAACCGCGTTGTTCAGGGCGTTACCATCTATCCTTACGAACTCAAATCGGAAACTGAAGTCACTGTGGAGGAAAACGCATAATGATTGGACTTATCGTAACCGGACATGGACACTTTGCGTCTGGTCTGACTGAAGCTTTAAACGTTATTGCCGGACCGGCCGAAAACTACTATGCGGTAGATTTCAACCTGACCGATTCGACCGATGATCTGGCTGCTCATCTTGAAGAAGCCATGAACAACCTGAAAGACTGCGAGTCTGTACTCGTACTGTCCGACCTGGCTGGCGGTTCGCCGTTCAAAGTCAGCGTAGAACTCGGCTTCCCAAGAGGCTATGAAGTTGTAGCCGGTACAAACCTTGGCATGCTCGTAGAAATCAACCTCGTTCGTCAGTTCATGGATGACATTCATCAGCTGGCAAAACAGGCGATCACAGTCGGCAAAGACCAGGTACAGGCTTTCGAATTCAAGGCTCCTGCAGCTGAATCCGACGATTTCTCCGACGGAATCTAATTCCCGGATTCGCTCGTTTCCTCAGGGCAAACTCAAAGAGAAAACAGAGCATCCGCAACGACGACATTTTTCTGTATAGCACAAGAGCACGCATCTTCCGTTTGATGCGTGCTCTTTTTCTTCGTTCAGTAAAGGACGATATTTGATTTGGACAACGAAAAAAGGGCCGGGACAGCCCTTTTTCCAAGAAAGTTTAAGAAAGGGAATTTGATTATGAAGCGAGCCTTCTTAGCTCGCTTATAAAATACAAACTCCGTAAAAAAACATCTATTGTTATGCCTGATTTCTCATAGCCTGGAAATACATCCAGTACCTGCTCGATCCGGCGATCAAGGATGGATCGACTTGGAGTAATCCGTCGGGGAAAGACCGTACTGCTTTTTGAACTTTCTCGAGAAGTAGTGAATGCTGGTGAAGCCAAGCATGTCGCTGATCTCGGAGATCGTACGGTTGTGTTCCTGAATCAGAAGCTTTGCGTGATTCAGCTTGAGGTTGGAGATGTACTGTTTCGGACTGATGTGCAGGTTGGTCCGGAAGAGGTTTTGCAGGGAAGAGCGCGAAACCGAGAACTTAATGCACAGATCCTCGACCGTAAATGCCGAACAGATGTTGTTGTTGATGTAGACCAGAATTTCGTTGAGCAGAGTGTGTTCATAATGCTGCTGCATCGGGTTGATGCCTGCATCGACTTCTTCTTTATGGTCGAACTGGTGCAGCAGAATGATGACTTCCTTCAGATAGAGGATCGCAAGTTCCTGGTTCAGATAGTCTTCCGTTTGTACTGCCTTCATGAAGGAGCAGAGGACCTGATAAATATCTTTGCGTGTATGGAAGACACGATTGCACAGCGAATCCGCCAGCGTGTCATCCATCTTAAAGATAACGGTCAGATACGAACACGTCTGATCGTGTTTTGTGTAGTGCGAGTGGAACTGTCCTGGGTAGTAGAGCATCAGATCGTACTTGCTCAGGGAGTAGGCTTTGCCGTCCACGTCCATTTCCATGGATCCGTGGTCAATATAAACAAGTTCATAGTACGAGTGCGCTTCACCCGGGAAAACGTAGTCTTCTTTTCGAACCTGATAAAAGGTGGTCAGGATTTCATGAATATGAAGATTGGTCACCATCGGGCTGAACGTAACTTCGTGCGCAGCCGGATGAATTTCCAGATTTGATTTACGGTAGCAGATATCAATCTCGGCATCATCTGAGATCGAAATGAAGTTAAAGAAGGTTTCGGGATTCGTTTTGACAATCCGATGGATGACAAAATTTTCAAAAGTATCCCCATCTTTTGAAACAGCCATCAGCACAATGCCCGATTTGCACTGGATGTAGCAGGGTTCGTTCGAAGAGTACACATGCGAGAAGCTCTTAGCCGTCAGTTTAAGAGCGTTCTGCTGGTAGTCGGCATGCTGTTCAGCCACTTCGGACAGATCGTAGAGGATCGAGCCATACGGCTGAAACTGATAATGCGTTGTTCTTTTGAGCATATTTCACCACTATTCCAAATTTTCAAGGCAAAAGTCTTCAAATACTGTTTAGAGCAACAAAGAGACTATTTTGTCTTGTTAACGCTTTCTAATAAAAAAGTATATCCAGCGTTTGATGGGGTGTAAATGAGCCGGAAATTAAAAAGGGCACATTTTGTAAATTTCGGTCGATATTTCACTAAAAAAGTTCAAATCTGTGGAGTAAATCGATATTTCCGTACATTAAGATTGAATAAATTAGTTCGAAGGCGAGGTGGATATTTTCGATCAATGCAAAGCAAATTTCAAAAACGGATGTTTTTCTTATTTGTATGGACAATTCTGGGCCAGAACTTGCGTTATAAAGAGAGCAGAGCTTATAAAAATACGATCGTAGCAATTGTTAAAAACCTTAGTTTAAAACAGTAAATATTTATGAAATCTTTATGTGATGGGTGGCAGTAAACAGGGGTTAACGGTTGTAAGAGCAGATGTTCAGTCTGTTAAAGGGAGGGGACGATCTGGCTGTCCCTTCTTCATCAGACCTGGTTTTGTATGGACTTTTCCTGGCTATGGCTCCGAAAATCCGAGATTCTGTACTTTGCTGAACGCGTAACGATCAGGGCTTTCCTTATTTTCAAAGAAGCTAAGGATAAGATAAAGGTCTCGAGTCGGACTTGGGCAGGGACCTGCAGAGAAGCAGAGAAAGAAGAATCTGCAAGGGCCTGATCCAGGAATTCATTGAGCGCGTTTCCAGATCGGATCAGGCAGTAAAACGATCTGTACTCTTTCTGTCTATACGATCTGTACTCTTTCTGTCTATATGGCTGAGGTTCAATACTGTTCGAGTTCATTCGCAGAGATTCGCTGCATTCCGAATCTGCATGCATTTCGAAGTCTGTATTCCATATCCGGTCTGAATGGACAGAAAGCGCTGCGCGCCCGGTTCTGTCTGATCCAGGAACGCGAAAGCCGGGTGCTCTTTTCAGTATTGGTTTTGATCTGTGTTTCAATATCGACCGATTCCATGCAGAAGCGGATATACCGTTTGCAGAAAACGATTGAGCCGGCACTCGGATCCAGAAGGCAGGCTGCAGTATAGAACTGCACTGTTGCTTCCAGAATCTAAGATGCAGGCATTTAAGAATACCGCAGAAATACCAAATTGTAGAAAAATTCAACATTCCCCGATTCCGATAACGTTTACATTTCTTCGGATGTACCTGGGAAAGCGTTTGCCTGAACGGACGCAAAAGATTCTACTGATATTTAAATAAATCAATTTGAAAATATTATCCCAAATTATCACAAAATGTTTGGAAATTGCGGCTGTTTGTTAGATAATCCTTGTGTCATCATTCCATCCCAAATTGAAACCTTCCAATATGAATTGTTGATACAGGATAAGACGATTCGTATAAGATTGCTGTCTAAAAGAAATGATTTTTAATCGGGTGGAAATGGGCTGACTGGCATACTCTTTTCTTTTCATGAAAAGCTATGCCAATCCCTGTCTGCGAGCCCTGAGCTTTGCGTTAATTCTTCGGCATTATTTCGCAAATTTTCCGTCAAATTTGGTTTATTTGAACGAAAAATCTAAATCTTGATCCAATTTGTGCAAATGATATGGGAATGCATTGTTTATAATCGTAGATAAGAGAGTGCTTTCACAGCATAGCTTGACAGAAAGGAGAGATATAAATGCCAAACATTGTTGCGACTCGAATTGACAACCGTCTGATTCACGGACAGGTTGCAACACAGTGGGCCGGGGTGGTTGGAGCAAACCTGCTTCTCGTTGCAAACGACGCAGTTGCGAAAGACCAGTTCCGTCAGGGCCTGATGAACATGGCTGCTCCAGCTTATGCACAGACTCGTTACTTCAGCATTGATAAAACGATCGCTGTCATCAGCAAAGCAAGTCCTGCTCAGAAAATCTTCCTGATCCTGGAAACTCCTCAGGACGCGTTACGGCTCGTCGAGGGCGGCGTGCCAATCGATGTTCTGAACATTGGAAACATGCACATGCATGAAGGAAAACGCCAGGTAGCTACGAGTGTTGCGGTAGACGATGACGACGTCGCCACATTCAAGAAGCTGCAGGATCTCGGTGTTAAACTCGAAATCCAGCGCACACCTAACACAGCTAAAGAAGACGTTTCCAAACTCTTTAGCTAAATTGCACTAACAAAACAAAGGAGAAAAATTATGCAAGTCGTTTTGTTGGCAATCGTTACATTCCTGTTTGCGATTGACCAGTTTTCCCTGACTGAGATTATTTACCGTCCAATCTGCGCTTGCCCGATCATCGGTGCAATCCTGGGCGATGTAAATACCGGTCTGGTACTTGGCGGAACATACGAACTGATGATGATTGGTTCTATGCCTGTCGGCGGCGCACAGCCCGCAAACGTAGTTATCGGTGAAGTTGTTGCTATGATCTTCGCCTGCCAGACAGAGATGTCCGTAGACGCTGCTCTCGGTTCTGCTGTAATCTTCTCTGTATTTGGTACTTATGTAGTAACCATCGTGTTCACAATCGCTTCTTCCTTCAACGCATGGTGCGATGACACCTGCTCCAAGGGTGAAACAAAAGGTGTAACGAATGCTGTCCTCGCTGACGTAGCTCTTCTTGGCGGTCTGTTCGCAGTTATCGCTATCCTGGCTTACGTAGGCGGCGCTGCTATTCAGCCTGCAATGGAATCCCTTTCCACTAACGCTTCCTGGCTGATGAACGGCGGTCTCGCTGTTGCCGGCGGCATGATGCGTTTCGTCGGATTCGGCGTTCTGCTGAAAATCATGCTTTCCAACGATATGTGGGGCTACTTCCTTGCTGGATTTGCAATGGCTCTGGTTATTGGTAATATCCCAGCATTGGCTTCCGCTACTCTCGTACTGATTGCCTTCATCGGTATCGGTATCGCATGCAGCAACTACTTCACTTCAATCAACATTAAAGAAGCTGCATCTAACGCAGGTTTAGGAGGATTCTCTGATGGCATCTAATACAGATCTCAATCTGCAGGATATGCAGTATTACACAGATCTGACTCCAGCACCAAAACTGGATAATGGAACCCTGACGAAAATGATCTGGCGTTCCTGCAACCTTCAGATCTGCTTCAACTACGAACGTATGCAGGCTATCGGCTGGCTCTGGTCCATGCTCCCTGGTCTGAAAAAGATTCACACAAACAAAACTGACCTCTCGATGTCCATGTGTCAGAACCTGGACTTCCTGAACACGCACCCCTTCCTGGTAACATTCGTTATGGGTCTCGTTCTCTCCATGGAACAGAACAAAATGGATATCCAGACAATCCGTGCTGTACGTATCTCCACTGCTGCTCCTCTGGGCGGTATTGGTGACGCTCTCTTCTGGTTCACACTTATCCCAATTATCGCAGGTATGACTTGCGGTATGGCTATCAACGGATCGATGATGGGTCCAATCCTGTACTTCGTTATTGCCTTCGGCATTGAAATGATTCTTCGTTACGTCCTGATGTACTGGTCTTACAACCTCGGTCTGGATGCAGTTAAGATGATGACAGCTAACGCTAAAGAATTCACACGCGCTGCTTCTATCCTTGGTGTATTCGTTGTAGGTGCTCTTACAGCTAACTACGGCGGCGGAACCACAACTGGTATCGTATTCGCTAACGGCGAAAGCCCAGTCGTTCTTCAGGATTACCTGAACCAGATCCTGCCTTGCCTTATTCCTCTGCTTCTGACTCTGCTGATGTACTTCCTCCTCAAAAAAGGATGGACACCAATCAAATGTATCCTTCTGCTCCTCGTTATCGGTATCGTAGCTGGTATGTTCGGTATCCTCGGATCCGGATATGATCCACTGATCCCAGTACCTTGGTACACATCGAAAGATGCAGCTCTGCTTGCAGCAGGCATCGACCCAGCAGCAACTGGAATGCTCTTCTAATATTTGTTAACTTGACTCTGCCGATCACTCGGCAGAGTTTTGTTTTTGCGGCTTTGAACTCGATCTGCCGTTTTCAACGGAAACGCACGAAATTTCAAAGCCGTTTTTTTCTGTCTTCCCTCGATCTCGTATTTTTAAGAGGATGTAACTTTTGATTTTGAAGAAAGCAAAATCCTGACATAAGCAGTAGATACAAAAGGAGAAGCTTTTAATACATTCCACGCAGGAAATTCCAATCCTCAATCCTGACGATAAAATGAGACCAAATCCTTTTTCCCCAGCCAAGAGACTGGCGTTGGCTTCGGGTAAAAGAAAAAGGAAGTGAATCAAACGCTTTAAAGCGAGAAGAAAGGGAGAAATCAAATGAAGGCTTCGAAATGGTTAGCCCTGCTGATCGGACTGTCGATGAGCATCGGGCAGCAGCCTGTTCAGGCAAAGGAGAGCATGGAGGATTAGGGTCAGACTATTCCCCAAAGTCCGGTCGCCGATCGACTCGATCCATCCGCTTTTAATTCAGAATATTTGAACTGGCTCAAAGATCCGCATGGACAGGCTCCTTCTTCGATGGATCTTTCGTATCTTTCCGATCATTATGCAAGGCAATATCGAAAGAATCAGAAGACGAAAACGTCGGCTAGAACGCTCCCGTTCAGATTCAGTCTGCGGGATCAGGGAAGGTTGCTTCTCGTGGAAGATCAGGGATCGCTTTCGACCTGCTGGGCAATTACCGGGATAGAGGGTGCTGAGCAAACGCTATATGATCAGGAACATGGACTCCAGCTTTCTTCCTTGCATGCAGCATGGTATACGCTGACCGGGAA
This sequence comes from uncultured Allobaculum sp., assembly GCF_948576815.1. Taxonomy (NCBI): domain Bacteria; kingdom Bacillati; phylum Bacillota; class Erysipelotrichia; order Erysipelotrichales; family Erysipelotrichaceae; genus Allobaculum; species uncultured Allobaculum sp. The sequence goes on along the minus strand of NZ_CAPAEZ010000062.1, from coordinate 7,129 downwards.
AGAAGAAGAGATTTTGCAGATGAATGGGGATCCGTACGGGAATGGGGGAAGCAGCAGTCTTCTTGCACCGTCATTAGCCGCCTGGAAAGGACCGATTCGGGAAGAAAAACTGCCTATGTCTGATTTTGATCGTATCCCTGACGAAAGCATGCGCTATGAAGCGGACTTTCATCTGCAGGATGCGTTCTGTCTTCCTACCTCTGCGTACGAAGATCCGGATCGAAATACTGTGGACCAGCAGATCATCAAACAGGTTGTCTATGACTACGGACCAGCCGTCATTAACGTAAACGTCGGCAACTACAGCGGCTACATCGAAGAAACGAATGCCTGGGATAACGAACCGGGACATCTAACTGATCATGTCGTACAGATAATCGGCTGGGATGACAGCTTCTCCAGAGAAAACTTTAACGAAAGTGCGCAGCCCGAACATGACGGCGCCTGGCTCGTTCAAAACAGCTGGGGGTACGACTGGGGAGAAAACGGAACTCACTGGCTCTCCTACGAAGACAGCGCAATTTCCTTTGTTACTGTTTTCCTTCTCGAATAAAACGACAACTATCAGCGCAATTATCAATACGATACCCTGGGGTGGTACACCTCCCTGGAAGGCAGCAACAATAACCCGTGTCTGGGAAAAGCAGCCAATATTTTCAGTGCGAAAGAAGATGAACTTCTTGAGGCTGCTTCGTTTTATACGACGGACGCTGGTACAGCCTATACCCTTTCGGTCTACACGGAGGTGCAGGGGGAAAATCCGGAAAACGGAAGGCTGGTCAGCCGACAGAGCGGAAGCGAGCAGTATACCGGCTATCATACGATTGAGCTCGAACAGCCAGCCGTTCTTCACTCCAATTCCCAGTTCAGCATCGTTATCGAATTTGATAATCCGGAATACGAGAATCCCATTCCTGTAGAAACGTATGGCTGTGAAGACCCGGAAGAAGACTTTGTGGAAGAAATGGGAACGGGACACGAAAGCTACGTCTACGATTATGAAAGCGCGCAATGGGAAGACGTTTACGGGATGGCCGACAGTTTTGTCCTGACCAACGTCTGCATTAAAGGCTTTACCAATCCGCTGCCAGAATCTAAAGAGGAGCTTAGCACCGTTCGTTCTTCGCAGATGGACGGGGAAGTCAACGATGGAACCCTTCTGGAACTTTCCAGTGCAGGAAATGAACCGATCGAATATTCGATGGATGGATCGGTGTTTGCCAAATACACTGCGCCGATCGAACTGCGCTTTGCTTTGCCGGACCAGACGCATACACTGCTGGCTCGCACGGTAAACGAAGAAGGTCAGACAGGAAATACGGTTACAAGAACGTATTCCAAAGCATCTGCGCAAATCGGGACGAATCGAGTTGACTCCGCACGCGCCCGACAGATCGTTTCCTTTGAAAACGGCAGCGCGACGATTGAACTTCGCAATGACGAAGAGGACATTTATGTCCAGACCATCAGTCCGGATTCGATTGCTGTAAACGGCGAGCCCGCCGAACGATTCGCCTGGTCCGATCCGATTGAACTGGAAGAAGGAGAAGAAGTAACCCTCCAAATCAGTGCAAGCGCACCAGGCAAGAAAAATTCAGAAGCAGCCCTCCATGTCCGTCGTTCGCCTCTGCACTTTGTCTATCGCAGCGAAACGATTTCGTTTGATTCGAAATATACCGTCAGCACGCTAGATGGCGATCCCATTCCGAACGGCGATTCGATCGGCCGTCTCATTGACGACGAACTTCCGGCGCCGCTGCTGCTGACGTATACAGCTGCTGACGTATACAAAGGAAGAGGGAACTTCCGTTACAGAAACCTGGACAATTCCAGCTCGATGGTCCTGGCCGGTGATCGGAATCGATTATGCGAACGAGCGGATCAATGCCATTTTTTCTCCAGGCATTCGTTACGGCTATACTCCAGATCTCAGCGATGGAATCGAATTCACCTATGATGAGATGCTTTCCGTAAAGCCTGGGGTCGATGTTTATCTGCAAAGGGATGCGACAGACTATGACTTTGCTTCTGCGATTTATCGCTTTAAAATTCCCGAACGACCGAGCGCTCTTAAACTGAAAATGGATCTGGTGACTTCCTCCACTCTGAGCGTTCAGAAAGTTGACGGCGGTATCTACGCGATTGTAAAAGCGCAAGAAGACATGAAGGATCCGGATCTGGACACCCTCGAATGGCAGGGCAGTCCGGCTTTCGTCCCTCTCGAACCCGACACGTCCTATCGGATTTACGCGTATACGCGGCCAGTGTTTAATGCGTTTGCTTCTGAGGCAGCGAGCCTGGAGGTTCGAACAAATCCAATGCAGGATCTTCTGGATACGGTATTTCGCAAAGGAGCCGTTCTGATGCAGACCAGCGAATCAAGCGCACAGTTTGGTCTGTATGAAGAAGAAGTTTTTACCCATCTCACAGACGCTATCGAGATTCTGGAAGATCGTTCGTCCCATACAACGGAGCAGGCGCAAATCTGTATAGATACTTTGCATCAGGATCTGCTGGAACTGCGGCTTCTTCCGTCCAAAGAACGCCTGGATGAGCTAAAGCAAACCAGCTAAAGGAAATGGAATGAATGCTGGCAGGAAAAAAGTTGAAAACGGCTGGAGCAGAACCTCCCGGAACGGGCTGAATTTCTGCTGCAGCCGTTTTTCTGTTTATCCCTGATTATCCCCGATTCTGCTGCTTTGCATACGCCGTTATGGAATCCGCCGCCAAGTCGAAAAAGCCCGGTGAGTGGCATTTTTTGCATATCCTGTTATGGTGATCATGAATGAAAGCGCATTATGTTTCTTTTACAGTCCAAAACGGATTAATAAGAAGGAAAGAAGCGCTGCGTTTTCGCATAGAAAGCAGGTGAACGCAAATATGGAATCCCAGACAAACGATCTGAAAATTCTTCCTTTTGAAGAAGACTGTAAATACCGTACAGAAATTGAAACGCTGTACCAGAACTCTTTTCCCGATTCGGAGCGCAAGCCGTTTTCGATGATTCTCGATGGAAAAAAAGAAGGAAAAATGGAGCTCTTTTACGCCGAACTTCATGAAAAGCCGGCTGCCCTCATTTTTCTGATTCGAAATAAAAAAGCGGACATTCTCGACTATCTGGCCGTCGATCCGACGATTCGAGGCCATCGGATCGGATCTCGCATTCTGACCTGGCTGCAGGAAGTTCGAAAGCATCCGTTTATTGTTGAGATCGAAAGCACCAAGGCGCCGACAACCGAAGAAGCTGTGCGCAGAAAGCGGTTTTATCTTTCTTCTTCCATGAACGACTGCAAGACTACGATTACGCTCTTTGGCGTGCCGATGGAACTGTTAAGCTGGCCAGTACCGGTGCATTATGAGTTTTACGAATCCATTCTGGCGGACTATTTTGGAAACGATCTGATTCGCTACGTATCCAAAGGCGACGCGTCAAATTAAGCTTTTGTTTCGTTTTATCAATTTCGAAGATTCAAACGGAAGGAATCCTTTTATAATAGATGTACCTAGGAGGAAAATACTGTGAAAGTAATTGTTACAAAAGACTATGATGAGCTTTCCAAAGAAGCGTTCAAAGTCATGAAAGAAGTCCTGGATGCACGCCCAGATGCAGTCCTCGGACTGGCTACCGGCAGCTCTCCGGAAGGCCTCTATGCCGAAATGGTAAAGGATCACAAAGAAAACGGAACTTCCTACAAAGACGTTCATACCTACAATCTTGACGAATACGTAGGCATTGACCGCAACGATCCGCAGTCCTACTACACATTCATGAACGATCATCTGTTCAGCCACGTGGACATCGATCCAGCCAACACGCATGTTCCTTACGGAAGCACTGCAGAAGATGCAAAAGCCTATGACGATCAGGTAAAAGGCGTAGATATCCAGCTGCTCGGTATCGGCCGCAACGGACATATCGGATTCAACGAACCGGGCACACCGTTCGATGAAAGAACGCATATCGTTGAACTTACCGAAAGCACACGCGATGCCAACAAGCGTTTCTTCGATGACGACATCAACAAAGTACCGACACATGCTATCACGCAGGGTATCGGTACCGTTATGGATGCGAAGAAAATCCTTCTCGTAGCCAACGGCGAATCCAAAGCGGATGCAGTAAAAGCCATGGTAGAAGGACCAGTAGACACAGCCTGCCCGGCTTCTGTTCTGCAGAACCATCCAGATGTAGTCGTAATCGTAGACGAAGCGGCTGCGTCCAAACTCAATCGCTAATCACAGACTTCAGTCGATCTTTCCAGATTCTGCCCCAACACTCAGATTATTCGGCAGAACCAGTATCCTATAGACTGTATACGTTCCGGCAGGCGAAAACCTGCCGGTTCTTTTTCGTTTGCGGCCAAGAGAGGCGGCTGGCGCCTTCCGTCCTTTTCTGCCTCTGAAAAATTCGCTAAGATAATCGAAGATTCAGATTCGCCCGCTGCGCTCACAAAAGAGAGCAGACGATAAGGATACAGATAAAAAAGAGACCGCTCTTTTGCTCCTTTTGAAAACTCAAATTCTGGCGAATCGGAAAGGAAAAAACTATGGATCAGAATAACCGTCCCGCTGTGGACAGCACGAATGATAATTCTGCCGCACCGCGCCGATCCAGAAAGAAAAAAGTTACGCAGATCATTCTCTATATTCTTATGGCGGTCTGCGTAGTCGTTCTTGGCGTGAGCGGCTATAAGATTTACGAAACCTGGAACGAAGAACGAACCATCCAGAAAGAAACGGATGCCTTTAACCAGTACGTTACCGGAAATAATGCCGCCGGCGATGAAAACGGTCAGATGAGCGAAGAGGCGCCTTCATTTACCGTCGACTGGGAAGGTCTGAAAGCGGCCAACCCGAACATCAACGCCTGGATTCTCGTTCCGGGAACCGGAATTTCCTATCCGGTCGTTCAGGCCATGGACAACGATTATTATTTGAATCACTCGTTCAACGGCGCCTACAACCGTCTGGGTGCTGTATTCCTGGACTGCACGCAAAATCCGGACTACCAGAACCAGAACTCGATCATTTATGCCCATACGGCTGACGTCGGCGGCATGTTTACCAACCTCAAGAATTTCAACGATCTGGAGTTTTTCAATGCCCATCCGTATTTCTGGCTGCTGACGCCGTCGCAAAACTATCGGTGCACGATCAACGCGTTTTATGCCGGAACGGATGATTCACCCATTTACACCACCGACTTTGGCGACTACCGCAAGGACATTCTTGATGAAATCCAGAATGTCTCCCTCTACTACCGTCCGCTCGAATACCGCAACCACAACTTTGTGACGCTTTCCACCTGCAACATGGATTTTGGCGTACACAGCGATCAGAGGTTTGCGCTCATGGGCATGATGGAAAAATGGAGCGCCCCCATTCCGGCACCCGAAGAAAACTAAGCCGGCAAAATTCACGAAGAATACCGTTTTGGAAGTATCCGTTCCAAACCGGTTTTGCCAGAAGATGGAGTTTATGATTCCGTCTTTTTTTGCTTCCAGTTCCCGTTTTTCAGCCGAACCGGCTAATTCGTGAAGTCAAAACAACACGTCAATTGCACTTTTCGCAAAGACGAATCACAGAAGGAAACGATGAGTAAACTAAAAAACAGCGGATGAAAAATGATCTGCCCATCGGTTCAGACCGATTGAATTCTCTTATACCCAGAAAAGAAGAAAGAACTGCGAAAAGAAAGATTATTGGATAAACGAAAATCCAGAAAGGATCCTTACGATGAAAAAGTGTCCAAAATGCGGTACGGCGAACCGGGAGGACAGCCGTTTCTGCGAGCGCTGCGGTACAGATTTAGCAGAGGCTCCAAAGCCGGAACCGACGAAATCCGATCGCCCGCTCATCTGTCCCAACTGCAATACCCCAAACCGATCAGACGATGCTTACTGTAAACGCTGCGGTAGCGCTCTGCCAAAGCGGTCCAAACCGAGAACAGCGGCAGCGCGTCCTGTACAGGCTGAGTCAAATCGGACGCAGAAGCCTGCAAATCAAAGCGTCATGCTGACGACTTCAAAAAACAAAAAGAAAACGGGTCTGTACGCGGGCATTGGGATTGCTGCTGTATTTGTGGCGGCTGTTCTGATTGGCGTATTCGTTTTTGGACGAAATTCGAATGCGTCCACTGAAAATCCTTCCGCCCAGACAGCCGCAGTAAACAAAGATTTCGAGAACAAGCAGGAAGATCGCAAGTCCGAAGAAGAGGAGTCTTCGAAGTCAATCCATTCCGATCGGGAAGATCCGGCTGAAAACGTGGCGAGGGAAGACGAACCTTCCTCTTCGCCGATTGATTCCACTCCGGACGATGTATTCGAGAAATCTTCTAGCTCAGAGACTAAGCTGCCGATAGCGCACATTACCCGGGAAAAATCCAATTACAGCGGTCCGGCGGCTGCACAGATCATTCTCGAATCCAAAGGAATCATTTCCAGTCAGGAAGAAATCGCCAATGGCATCATGATCAATGGCGTCAGCGATTTCGAAAGGCTGGCGAGCTATCTGACCCACGCATTTGACGTCAATGGCATAAGCGCACAATATACCGGCGTATATATGGACCTCTCGCAGCTGACCGTGGCGCAGGAAGACGCTCTGTTCAATTCGATCGATACGAATCTGAGCACAGGGTATCCCACGATCGTCTGCGTGAATTTCCAGACTGGCCAGCCAAGTACGTACGGTCTGATTTGTGGAAGCAAAAGCGATAATGCTGGCAGCACGATCTATACCCTGTATATTCCTGATGAAGCAGGTCATACATACGACGTGACGAAAGACGATCTCATTCAGCTGATGACCGGCACCGGCTTTTTCTGTTACCTGTATTAAAACGACAAGTATCCAAACGGCAAAGAAGCGATCCGATCCTTGCATTGACATTGAAGACATTTTAAATGGATATACACCCCCCGGCGTAACTGGATAATCGCCGGGGATTTTCTTTGAGCAGCGCTTGATCGATAAGGGAAGGGGACAAGGACAAGGCAGGAGGGAATTGCTACAGTCCGCTAAGACTCTGGCAGTCTCTGTTTTCAGAGGATATACTCCGGTCTTTGCCGGTTTTTTCGTAAGTGTCAAACAATCGACGGGTATACGCGAGACTGAATATTAGATACGC
>NZ_CAPAEZ010000061.1:0-15553 GCF_948576815.1 uncultured Allobaculum sp. | reverse complement strand
TAGCGTATCTAATATTCAGTCTCGCGTATACCCGTCGATTGTTTGACACTTACAGGGCTTTTTCTATTGGGCGAAGAGACAGTGCGGTCCGAAAAAAAGACCAGAACCTTTGCGGCCGCATAAGCAAACTGCTGGTTCTGGTCTTGCATGAAAACTGGTGAGAATAAAACGGTTTGCCCCTTAGGAAAGGCGGCGGGGTAAGCCTTAAAGGGCAGGAAGCAGTTTAGAGAAGCTTGAGAACGGGCGAGAATTTTTCCAGCACGTACCATGCGAGGGCGAGCAGGAAGACGGAATCGAATTTGGTTTTGAGAATGTCGTATTCCGCGGGTAAATGGCCGTTGTTGCGCTTGAGTCCCCCATAAAAGAACGCCATCAGATTCATGGCTCCCATGCGATCCGTCTGCAGGGTCGAGCCAAGAACGGCAGCCTGCGGATGCAGGGAGAAACTTTCCAGACGCCTCAGCATTTCCTTTGTAAAATCGCCCAGATGATACTGGCGATAAAAGTCCATGCCCGCGACTGCAGCCAGACATTCGAGCAGAAGCCCAAACTGGTAGTGCTTCATATACTCGTTTTCCAGCGGCTGCAGCCTGCAGCCCATCAGCGTTTCGAGGCCTTCGATTAACATGCCGTTTTCGAGCTGAATGTGGTTTCGGTTGAGAATGTCGACGGCCATACGGGAGAGAGAAGAGAAGATCAGCGCGTCGTCGGGATAAAAGGTGTAGACGTAGCCAGGCGCCAGATTCATCGTCTTCAGGGCTTCGAGCCGTCCCTGCATAATCTGATTGCGCAGAGTAGCCGTTCCAAAATTGAGAAAGCCCGCCAGCGGGACAATCGGGCGGATCAGCAGTTCCGTCTCGTCTTTTTCGTACACGAGATTGTCGCCGGGCTGGGCCAGCGAGACGAGCGTCATCTTTTTCGCGCCCAGTTCTTTGGCCACACGGCCTAACGACCAGTTGAGAAAACCGCCGTCGCCATAGTAGTCCCCATCAATATTCACGAGCGAATACGCCGGGAAATAGGCAGCCGAAGCCAGAACGGCCTGCTCCACTTTTTCGGGGGAAGTGAGTTCGTTTTTCGTAAAGATGCGCGCCTGGTTCTTGCTGACGTTGGATGCCAGACACGCGAAGTTCAGACTGGATTTTTCAAAGGCGTCAAAGTCAAAGAGCGAGTGAAACACCTTGGAGAGGGTTTCCGTTGTCGGTCCGTTGTTCTGGAACGCCTTGACGTAGGCATCAAAGCCTTTGGAAGCTTCGTCGGCTGCCTTGTGGCAGTCCGGAAAGGAAAACAGACTGTCGGCCAGACCGCTTGAAGGAAAGGAAGCAATCATCGACGAAAGATCGACCGGTTTGTTCATCGCATACAGCGCCCCGACAATGGCGCCGATCGAAATGCCGGTGACCAGATCATACGTTTTTTTCTGTTCCATCAGCGTCGTCAAAACGCCGATTGTATAACTGCCCCGGCTGCCTCCGCCGCCAAGGACTAATGCATGGGTATTGGAATTGTTCATATTCTCTATTTTAGGCGTCCGGATCAAGGAGCAGGTCCGGGAAGACCGTATCGATGTCCGGGTAAATCTGGCTGGGAAAACCGCGCACTGGAATCGATTTGGTCAGAGCGGTCAGGCTTTTGTTTGCGAGGCAGGAGGAGAGCTGGAAGTGCGATGAGCATTCTGTGCACCCGGCGCTGTATCCTTAAGCAGCGGCTGCAGTAAGCAGCGGCTGCAGTGCGAGAAGCATTTTCTGCGCGCAGTTTGAAATGCGCGCGAGGGAAGCGGGAAGCAGTTCTTTTCCCGAAAGCCAGGTGGCGATATAGGCAAAGGAATACTCGGAACAGTCGATGCCGCAGGCCATGCACACCACAAAGCTTACCGATTCGCTTTCCGTCTCCCGCAGTTCGGGCGACTGAAGCAGACGGTCGATGAGCGCCTGTTCTCTGGCATCCATTCGGCTGTGATCGCAGACGCCAAAATTGTGCAGAAGCGCGTGGGCGCATTCGTGGGTGAGCGTTTTAAACGCGTGGCGGGAGTTCAGCGTTTCGTTAATGCGAATGCGCTGCTCGTCATAGCGGCAGGTGCCGTTGACACCATGTTCGAGCGCGCAGCGTTCGATTTGAAAGCCGGTCAGCCTTTCGAGCAGCGGTATGGCCGGTTCGAACAAGTCGCATTCGCCTTCGAGCGTTCGGACCTGAGGCGGCGGGGGCAGCGGCTTGCCTTCGGTCTGGGAAATGTCGAAGACGGAAATGGAGCGAAAGCCGGTGCGGGTTTCGAGCTGTTCCTTTCCAGTATCTTTTGTTTTGACTTTGTAGGAATACGGGGCGAGAATGCGCAGACCTTTTTCCCCCTTTTTGACGTGGCGGCCAAACACGCGCTCCCACGTCTGAAAGCCGGCGACCAGACTGGCTTGCGGACACTGTTTGTACAGCAGCAGGGTATTGCGTATGGAATAGGACGGAAAGCGGGACATCGTTTTCAAATACTGGCGGTATTCATCGCCTTCAAGCAGCTGAGCAATGCCCTCATCGAGCAAGGCGAGCAGTTCATCAATCGTTTTGTTTTTCATACATCCTCCAGAACCGATATACGAAAAACCGAACGATCCCGGGCAGATGCCAAACCGGACAACGATCCGATCGAGCCCGGTTTTGAAGGTCTGTACAAAACAAGTCTATTTTTTGTGCAAACCAGACGATAAACTGACAACGGTTGTGTCCAGATTGCACCGTTGACAGGATATGGACAAAAGAAAACCAGACCGGGACTGTATAAAGCGGGCCGTCTGGTTTGGAACCGATTCACGAAAGAGAAAAAGGGGAAAACAATGAATCGATCCAGTACAAAAAAACAAATGCACACCGCGCTTGCGCTGCTTTGCGCCTGTACGATCAGCTCGAGCATCCTGATGCTGCAGGCGAAAGAAGACCCGGCAATCCAGACCGAAACGTCCAGGCCGATGCCCGCCATGCCGAAGCGGCCAGTGGAAAAGAAAACCACGGATTCAGAAAAAAGCACAGACAATGGTTTTGCTTCCAATACACAGGAAAGCGTAAGTCAGAAGAAAAAGCGTCCGAAGAAGTGCCTCAACAAAAGGGTGAACAAGCGGATGAAAATACCGACATCGAAGGCTTGGATGAAGCTTCTCCAGCCGATGTTCAGACGAACTGGACGTGGCTGACCTCCCAGAAGGATGGCTGCGTTCTGTATCGTCTGTATAACCCGAACAGCGGGGAACATTTTTATACCAGTTCGGCCAAAGAGCGCGAAGTGCTGATTTCCTCCGGCTGGAAAGACGAAGATACCGCCTGGAGTACGCCTGTGGAAGATGGCGAACCGGTGTACCGGCTGTACAATCCCAACGCCTCCGATCATCACTACACGAAAAGCGAAAACGAGAGAAACGGTCTGGTTCAGGCGGGCTGGAAAGATGAGGGAATCGCCTTTTATTCGGAAAGCGAATACGGCCGTACGGTGTATCGTCTGTACAATCCCAACGCCCGATCCGGATCGCATCACTATACGCTCTCACTCAAGGAGCACAATGCGCTGATTCAGGCCGGCTGGAAAGCGGAAGGAACTGCCTTTTTCGCGATCAGCGATTACGATTTCGCGCGAAACGATAACGGGGAAATCCACGGCTTTGATTCAGATCAGAACGAACTCAAAGGGCGTGTCGGCCTTTACGACGACTGGTACGAATTCGATGAAACCGGCGTTCTTCAAACCGGATGGATCGAAGAAAACGGAGAGCCCGATAGGTATTCCATGCCCGACGGCCGTCAGCTTCTCGGCTTTGCGCAAGTTGAGAACGATCGCTATTTCTTCGATCTCGAAACCGGTTCGATGCACCGAAATACTCTGGAACAGGATGAAAACGGCAGCGAGTTCTGGTTTGACGAAAACGGTCGGGCCGTTTCGGGACGCGTCTTTGTTTATCCGAAAGTTGGTCAGGCCAGTGCTGAGGGCATTGTCTGGAACACGTTTGGCTGGGATGAAAATCCGGTACGGCACACTCTTCTGCGCCGCAAGCAGGAACTCGAAACGTATCGCGAAAATCCGGAGGTTCTCGTACAGTGGAATGAAACCTGCAGCAATACGCTGATTCAGGACGCGATTGCCGAATACGAAATTGTCCAGAGCGCGCTGAAAAAACAGGAGCACGTATCCGTTTCTTCGGTTTACAATCCGAACAGCGGCGAACACTTTTACACCGCCGATCCCAAGGAAATCGCAGGCCTGGTCAAGCAGGGCTGGAAAGATGAGGGCGTGCGCTTTTTGCAGCCGGTCTCTTCGAATATACCCGTGTATCGTCTGTATCAGAGCGCGAATGGCGAGCATCACTATACGTGCAGTCCAAACGAGCGGCAGGCGCTCCTTTCGATGGGCTGGAAAGATGAAAACATCGCCTTTTATTCCGCTGAAATCAATCAGCAGCCCGTGCTGCGGCTCTACAATCCCAACGCGAAAACCGGCTCGCATCATTTCACACTCGATCGAAGGGAAAAAGAGCGGCTGGTGGAATTTGGCTGGAAAGAAGAAAACGGCAGCTGGAACGCGCTCAATCTGTATTCGTTTGTGAAGGATCCAGACGATCCGTCTTTCATTACCGCCTTTGATCCCGACGATCAGCCGCTGTATGGCTTTACTTCGATTTTTGGGGATCGCTATTGCTTTGACGAAAGCCAGGGAGGACGCATGCTTACCGGCGAACAGACGTTAACCTTGAACGGTCAGGTCCATGAATTTCAGTTTGGATCGGATGGAAAAATGGTGACTGGCGAAGTGCAGAAAAGCGGCGGAATCGCTTTTTATGATCTCAGTGACGGCCACCGTGTGAAAAATTCCTTTGTGCAGTACGGAAATCCGAAAAAGGTTTGCTGGTACGACGAAAACGGCTGGCGCGTTTCCGGACGCAGAAACATCAAGGGCCATATGTGCCGCTTTGATGACGCGACGGGTGCACTGATGCCCGACTTTGAAGATCTCCAGCGCCAAATCGAGCAGACGATTGCGAACAGTTCCGCACGAAACGCTGAAATTTCCTTTGCGGTTCGCGTGCCCGGACGAGATGAAAAAATTGTGGTGAATTCTCATTCCCAGCAGTCGGCAAGCGTCATGAAGATGTTTGTGATGGGCGCCATTTTTGAAAACTACGAACGATACGCCGCGTTTGCGACGCCGATGCGCCTCGAACAGCAGCTTTCGGTCATGATTTCCGTTTCCAGCAACGATGCCTGGGTGTATCTGGTGAGCGTCCTGGGCGGCGGCAGTTATTCGGCCGGCATTCAGGTGCTCAACGCCTGGAACCAGGCGCACGGCTACAGTGACACGTACATGTCAGGCCGTCCGTACGGCAACTTCACTTCTGCAAAAGATGCCTCGCAGATGTTGTGCGACATTCAGGAAGGCCGTCTGAAAAACTCCAGACGCATGAAAACCCTGCTGCAGACGCAGGCCGTCCCCGGCCGTCTGCTCAGCGGCATTCCTTCCGAAGCGAGAACCGCCAACAAGCCTGGCTGGCTCGATTTCTGCCAGAACGATACGGTGCTCGTCGATGCGCCTTTTGGCACATACGTGATTACAATGCTCTGCGACGATCTGCCAAGTGCCGCATCCGGTCAGAATCTGATGGGACAGGTTTCTCTTATGGTGTATGCCTGGATGAAGGCGAACATGAATCTCGGCCAGTCCATTCCCGACTGGGCTTAAAAGCCAGCCGACAGGTCCTGGAAACCCAATCTGCGTACAGAACGGTATCGAGGAACAGGAAATGCACAGACGCACACAAAATGCATAGAGTTCCTATATATGTTCGTTGTATACAAAATATGATTGGTTAGATGGATAAACAAAGCAAGTGGTACATAACAGCAATCTGCATCCATGTTTATGGTCAGCGTGCATAATAAAGAAAAAAGCCCGATGGAGATCCATCGGGCTTTGCTTCGGCAAAATGTTGCCGAAAAGAGAAGAAATCAATCCGAAACCGATAAGAAAAAGGGGATATATCTTGTCAAAACGATCTCTTCTTTCGATCGCTCTGTGCTCAGCGCTTGGCCTGAGCGCCGCGCCGCGCTTCCCGTCTGGGCCAATGAAGCGATGCCGGAAAGCACGCCGGAAACGGCGTCCGATCCAGAATCTGTCCTGGACAGTGAGCAGGAAATGATGCCGGATACAGCGACCGATCCGGAAACAATTCCGGAAAGTACGCCGGCCACCACGCTCGATCCGGAAACGATCCCGGAAAGTGCGCCGAAAGCGCCAGCGGACAGCACACCGGAAGCGCAGGCGCAGGACATCAACCTGTATGCGCTCGATTCCACGCAGGCAGGCTTCGTGCAGATTCCGCAAAATCTCGCCACGTCCTTCCAGCTGCCCGCAGGCACCTACTCGTTTGTGTCTCCTAATTCCTGGAACCCGAACGTGGAAATCAGTTCGACCGGTCTGGTCAAGCCGAAAGGAACCGTCTGGTACTGGTCCGGCATTTTCTGGACGAGCGGGCCCATTACCGGGGCGACAAAAACGCGTACCCAGTATGAAACCGGAAGGACGACTGTTCGCGTTACGCAAAACGACGGCAGTACGCAGGACTTTACGTTTAACGTCCTGAACTACGCCGATGACGTCTATGCGCCGCAGCGTCTGGAAGAGCTGATAAAGGAATATCTTCCAGCCGGGGCAACGCCGTATCAGGTGCTGGAAGGCGCCTGCAAACTCGCCGTCAGTTTCGACTACAGCGGCAAGGCGTCCGACTGGAAGAGCATGATTCTGGTCGGCAGCGGCGACTGCTGGGCCAGTTCGTATAGGATTCAGAAAGTCTTTGAAGATTATGGAATCGAAGCGCGCGTGCGCAATGCCAACCGGGATCCCGTCGCCTTAAGCGGATACCGCAACGGCATCGCCTAAATCGAGGACCGTTATTTTGTTGCGGATGCCGGTAATGACGGAAAAGCGCCGCGCCATTATTCCATTCTTCCCAGCGACGGCTATTTCTATTCGTTCGACCGCAGTACCCAGACGAATACGCTGTATCAGTACGACGCGTTTGATACCGATGTGAAGATTCCAACCGAACGAAACGGCCACCCCGTAACCGCTCTGGGAGAGAGGGTCTTTGATAAGAGAATAAACACCGTGCATATTCCGGCGTCGATCCAGACGATCACGTCCATTCATACGACCGACCAGGGCGTCCGCTCGGGTACGTTCTCCTATGCAGAAGGCCTTCAGAACATTTACGTGGATCCCGCCAATGCAAACTATACGGACATCGACGGCGTTCTCTATTCAAAAGACGGAAAAACGCTCGTTCAGTTTCCAGCAGGCCGCAGCGGTTCCTGCACAATTCCCGCAGGCGTAACCGCAATTGGCCCAGGCGCCTTTTACTCGACGCATCTGACCAGTCTGGAACTGCCTGCCTCAATGGCATCGACTTTGGCGACCATGCCAGTGTCAAATACCGCAGCACGGCGACAAAAGGCAATCTGGCCGACGCGCAGATCGATTCCATCCCCGCGCAGACGTATACCGGTCAGCCCCTGACGCTGCAGCTAGTCGTTCGCCTTGATGGCCAGGAACTGACGCTCAATGTGGATTACACGCTGAGCTATTCCAATAACATCGAAGCGGGAATCGCGACCGTTACCGTAACCGGCATCGGCTATTACGAAGGTTCGAAAAATGCGACCTTTACCCTCCGCACAAACGGCACAAGCCGGCCGGCGACCAAACGGATCATGTACCGTCTGTACAATCCAAACTCCGGCGAGCATTTCTATACCGCCGGTACGCGCGAACAGAACTATCTGCTCAGTGTGGGCTGGAAAGATGAAGGCATCGGCTGGATTGCGCCGCTTTCTTCTCAGCATCCGGTTTACCGTCTCTACAACGCGAATGCGGGCGACCATCACTGCACGATGGACGCCAGAGAGCGCGACCAGCTCATTAAGTTTGGCTGGAAAGACGAGGGCATCGGCTGATATTCCGATGACAGCCAGAGCGTACCGCTCTATCGTCTGTATAACCCGAACGCAAAAGGCACCGGATCGCATCACTACACGACCGACGAGCACGAACGCAATTACCTGGCCGCTAACGGCTGGAACGCCGAAGGCATCGGCTGGTACGGCGTTCACTAGTTCAGTCCAAGCCAATCCGAAACACTCGAAAATTCAATGCAGAAACGGCGGATTCGCCCGGGAAACTTCCAAAGATCCCGGTGCGGATCCGTTTTTTTGTGTGCTGACTTGCCGGCAGGCGATCGTCCATCCCAAAATCGAAAAAGCAGAACCTCGACAAACCAAAGCACGGCAAACCAGAGAACCGGCAGGGCAGAGCGTCAATTCGGCAGAGAGCCGGCAAGACAATGCGCCGGTTCGATCGAGAGCGGACCATACAAAAAAGCCTGCCGCCACAGGGCGACAGGCCGACTTTCAACCGGGATGAAAAAGATATCGATCGAAAGAAAGAAGATTCAAAGGAGAAACGGATTAGTCCATTTCGAGCGCGCCGGTGTACAGCTGGTAGTACACGCCTTTTTTGGCGAGCAGGCTTTCGTGGTTTCCGCGTTCGATGATGCGTCCCTGATCGAGAACCATGATCGCGTCGGAGTTCATGATCGTGGACAGACGGTGCGCGATAACGAAAACCGTACGGCCTTTCATCAGCTCGTCCATGCCGTTCTGAACAAGACGTTCGGTACGGGTATCGATCGAGCTGGTCGCTTCATCGAGAATCAGAACCGGCGGGTTGGCGACGGCAGCACGGGCAATGGCGAGCAGCTGGCGCTGACCCTGGGAAAGGGAATCGCCGTTGGCGTGAATGTACGTCTGGTAGCCGTTTTCGAGATGGTTGATGAACGAATCGGCGTTGGCGAGTTTGGCGGCGGCAATGCATTCTTCATCGCTCGCGTCAAGCTTGCCAAAGCGGATGTTGTCCATAATCGTTCCAGAGAACAGCTGCGTATCCTGCAGAACGATGCCAAGGGAGCGGCGCAGGTCCGGCTTTTCGATCAGTTCGATGTTGATGCCGTCGTACGTGATCGTTCCCTGGTTGATGTCGTAGAACCGGTTGATCAGGTTGGTGATCGTCGTCTTGCCGGCGCCCGTCGCGCCGACAAAGGCGATTTTCTGACCGGCATGCGCGTAGAGCGAAATGTCGTGCAGAACGGTTTTTTCCGGGGTGTAGCCGAAGGTGACATCGTCGAAGATGACGTCGCCCTTCAATTCTACGAGCTGATAGCCATCTTTACGCGGGTGCTTCCAGCACCAGTGGCCGGTGTATTCCTTGCATTCCTGCCACTCGCCGTCGACTTTTTTCGCACGGACGAGGGTAACGACGCCGTGGTCGGTTTCGGAAGGCTCATCCATCAGTTCGAAAATACGGGACGCACCTGCCTGGGCCATAACGACGGAGTTGATCTGCTGGGAAATCTGGGTAATCGGGTTGTTGAAGGAACGGTTCAGCGTCAGCATCGCCGAAATGGTACCGAGCGTCATACCGAACATGCCGTTGATGGCGAAGTAGGATCCGGCCAGTGCACAGGCAACATAGGAGATGTAGCTGATGTTGGCGCAGATCGGCATCAGAATGTTGGCGAAGGTGTTCGCGTTGGTCGATGCCTGACAGAGATCGTCGTTGATCTTGTCGAAGTCGTTTACGACCTGCTTTTCGTGGGAGAACACTTTGACAACGCGGGCGCCCTCGATCATTTCCTCGATATAGCCGTTGGCTTTACCAAGCTGCACCTGCTGCTCGCGGAAGTAGCGGCCCGAAGAGCGGGTGATGATACGGGCAACGAGCATCATGCCGACCGAGAAGAGAACCGTCAGCAGAGCGAGTACCCAGGAAAGACGGATCATGGAAATAAGAACCATGAGAATCGTCATGCCCGAGGAGAACACCTGCGGCAGCGACTGAGAAATGAGCTGCCGCAGCGTATCGGTATCGTTGGTGTATACCGACATGATGTCGCCGTGCGCATGCGTATCGAAATAGCGAATCGGCAGCGACTGCATGTGCCTGAACAGATCTTCACGCACATTATTCAGGGTGCCAAGGCTGACTTTGACCATCATGCGGTTCCATGTGTAGGTGGCAGCGACGCCAAGCAGATAAATCATGGCCAGCTGACTCAGCGCCATCGTCAGCGGGGTGAAGTCCTTCGATCCGCTCTGGACCATCGGGAGAATGTAGTCGTCAATGAGCGGCTGCTGGAACGTGCTGCCGTATACGTTGACTAAGGAAGAGCAGAGAATAAGCACAGCGATGATGATCAGCTGCCATTTGTAGCTTTTCCAGATCATCGCCATGATGCGTTTGAGTCCGTTGAGATTTTTTGGACGTCCGTGCGCTGCGTTACTTTGCGGTCTCATCGGTGCCGGCATCGTCTGCGCCTCCTTTCTGCTGGGCCTGCCAGGTCGTGCGGTAAATTTCGCTCGACTTCAGCAGTTCTTCATGCGTACCGGAATCCACAAGGTGGCCTCGATCGAGAACCAGAATGCGGTCCGCATCCTGAATGGAGGATACGCGCTGGGAAATAATAATTTTTGTGGTATTTGGAATTTTGGTGCGGAAGGCTTCACGGATGAGCGCGTCGGTTTTCGTATCGACCGCGGACGTGGAGTCGTCCAGAATGAGGATTTTTGGCTTTTTGAGCAGAGCACGGGCAATCGTCAGACGCTGACGCTGACCGCCGGATACGTTGGTACCGCCCTGTTCAATGTACGTGTCGTAGCCGTGCGGCATACGGGAGATGAAGTCATCGGCCTGGGCAAGCTTGCATGCTTCGACGATTTCTTCATCGGTCGCGTTTTCATCGCCCCAGCGCATGTTTTCCTTGATCGTGCCGGAAAACAGTACGTTTTTCTGCAGGACCATGGAAACCGAGTCACGCAGCGTTTTCAGATCGTATTCACGAACGTCCCTGCCGCCGACTTTAACGGAACCTTTCGTAACGTCATACAGACGCGGAATCAGGCTGACGAGCGACGACTTGGACGAACCGGTCGCACCGAGAATGCCGACGGTCTGGCCGGACGGAATATTGAAGTTAATGTCGCGCAGCACGTAGTGGCCGTCGACCTGTTCGGCATAGTTGAAGTAAACGTGATCGAATTCGACCGAACCGTCCTTAACTTCTTTAATGCCGTCCCTGGGGGATTCGAGGTAGGAAACCTGGTTGATGACTTCCACAATACGCTTGGCCGAAGCCGTCGACATCGTAACCATGACGAGGATCATCGAGAACATCATCAGGGACATGAGCAGGTTCATGATGTACGTAAACAGAGACATCAGCGTACCGTCCATCATGGTCCCGTTGACGATCTGGTGCGCGCCGACGAAGCTGACGATCAGCACGCAGGCATACATGGCCAGCTGTACGAACGGCTGGTTGAGAATCATCATCAGTTCGGCCGTACGGTTGACGGAGTAGATGTCCTGGCTGCGCTTGTTGAAACGCTGAATTTCGTAGTCTTCGCGAACGAATGACTTGACTGGACGGATGCCCGTGATGTTTTCCTGAATTTCTTCGTTCAGGTTATCGTACATCTTGAACATCTTGTTGAAGACCGGACCGGCGCGCTTGATCAGAATGCTGACCGCGATGGCGAGCAGGACAATGACCAGAAGCATGTACCAGCCGATTTCCGCGGAGAGATAGAACACCATGAACAGCGCCATGAAAAAGTTGAGCGGCGCACGGACCGCGATGCGGATGATCATCTGGAAGGCCATCTGTACGTTAGAAACGTCGGTGGTCAGACGGGTAATCAGGCCGCCGGTAGAATACTCGTCAATATTGGAAAACGAGAAGTTCTGAATGTTGCGGAATTCCGCGTCGCGCAGGTTTTTGGCAAAACCGGCGGAAGCGACGGCTGCGTATTTGCCGGAAAGGCCGCCTGTGATCAGCGCGCCCACGGCACACAGCAGCATGAGCAGGCCATAGTTCCAGACCACGGCCATATCGCCGGTGTTTACGCCTTCGTTGACCATCTTGGACATCAGAAACGGAATCAGAATGTCGAGGACAACTTCGATCGCAACCAGAATCGGCGTCAGAATGGTTTCGCGCTTATACTGCTTAATTTGTTTGCATAAAGTTGAAATCAAATTGGATTTCCTCCTTTCCTGTCAGGTTGTAAAAAATCTGCGTGAGTACACGCTTGACGGTATCCAGATCTTCTGGATCGATCCCCGCAAACATTTCGGAGCGCTTCTTGTTGAGCGCACCGGATATGCGGCCGACCAGATCGCGCGCCTCATCCGTAATCGTGATGTAGCGGATGCGCCGGTCGGAACGCGACGTGTGGCGCTCGATCAGGTTCTTGCTTTCAAGACGGTTGAGCATCGAAGAAACCGTCGGGTTGGAAATCTGGAAAAAGGATTCCAGATCCCGCTGGTTTACCTGAACGTCCTCCTCCTGCCGGCAGCTTAAAAACAGCAGCGTATCAAACTGCGCCTTGGTCAGACCGTACGATTTGAGCGTGGCGTTAAACTCCTTCTTCAGCTGGTTGCTCAGGATCTTGAGCAGAAACTGGACCTGCTGGGTATTTTCCTCCATCCTGTAATCCTCCTTTCCTCCCTTTCCTGAATAAACTGTACCTGTATATTCGCTGTATGCTGGATCGATTCTTCCCTGAATTTTTCCAGGAGAAACCGGAAGAAATCCAGAGATATTTCGGCTCGTTCCAGAGGAATGGGCTTCGAATCCGGCACGGCGTATAGAAATATAGTCGCCTAACAGATAGCAGGCTATAAGATAGGCGGCTAAATATTATTTCATGACAGGGGCGCTGTCAACATTTCTGAACGGGGGATTTTTGACTTTCTTTTTCGCGTTATGACCACCCGAAAACGGGAGGAAAAACCGCGTAAATCCTGCGGGGGAAAGGGGTCGGATTTTCCCGGAAAAGCCAGGAAAAATCAGCGGAAAATCGAGCCAGTAAAAAATGAAAAACAGGAATACACGATAACAAAATTTAACCGGAATAGACAGAAATTACTCCTGATGAAACGCACGGATCGAGGTCGAAACCGACACCTCCAGGCAGACCAGGGAGAGTTCGAAGAAGGGAGCAAAAAAACTGGTCCGCTATGATGAGCGCAGTCATGAACGCGAGCCGCTTTCCCACAGTCTCTCCATCACGGCTGGCGATTTGACGTTTTTTCCTCAGGGGCGTAGCTCACGAACATGAGGAAAGCCCAGGGATTCGCAGCCTGAGTCCTCTGCCTCTTCCTGTTGAAGAAAATCGTCGTGCGGCAGCTTTTTCTTTTCGGATATCTGGCTGCTTCTGACGAAGGAAAAACAGGAGGCCGAAACAGAATCCAGCACCCAAAAAACCACGGGAAAGCCAGATAAAAGAAAAGGTCCTGTCCTGCCTGTGATTTTCGCCAGCGAAGAGGAATACCAGACGTGACCTCATGCTTCGTTCCGGCTTTCAGTTCGGATCATGGAGGCTTCGTAAAGAGCCAGGAGATACAACAGACCCAAAAGACCCAGAAGATAAAGCCATATCTTTAAAAGCTCAATCTTTAGAAGTTCAAAAGATTCAGAAGGAAACGAGAGACCAGACATAAATCAGCGGACAGCGGTAAGCTCGACGAACGCAAGCCGGAAAAAACGGCTGGCTGTAACAAAGCAGTCTTCTAACCCAGCATCGGTTAATTAAAGATCCTGTATTCAAAAAGCCCCTATGAAAATCAATATTAAAAAAAATAGGAAAGAAATCAGAACGCAGAGAATGCCTGCTGCGGCCGCAAACCAGCTCGCTTCCCTCTGGTCTGATGAATTCATCATTGCTCCTGTTTGTGCAGGAGCGGGTAAAATAAGGTCATGAGAAAAAACGATGAATTTGATCTGGTCTGCACCGATTTAAGCGACCAGGGATTTGGAATAGGCCATCACGAAGGCATGACCGTCTTTGTTTCCGGACTGCTTCCCGAAGAAAAGGCGCGCGTGCACATCGTGCTGGTCAAGAAAGATTATGCGATTGGAAAAATCGTGCGGCTCGAACAGGAGAGCGCGGATCGCGTAACTCCCGCCTGCGATGCAGCAGCCCGATGCGGAGGCTGTTCGCTGATGCATTTGCGCTATCCCGCGCAGCTTGAGTGGAAAGCGAAAGGACTGCGTACCCTGTTTGGGCGGATGGATCCCTCCATACAGATTCTCGATCCCATCGGAATGGACGAACCGTATTACTACCGCAATAAAGCGCAGTTTCCGATTGCTGTAAAAGACGGAAAGATTATCGCCGGCTTTTACCGCCCCAAAAGCAATACGATTGTCCCCATGGAGAAATGCAAAATTGAAAACCGCGAAATCAACGCGATTTTTGGCTGGCTGATCGAACATCTCGATCTCGAACAGGCCAGAGAACTGCGCCACCTGTTTATCCGCTTTTCCCCGGAAACGCATCAGGGACAGGTCGTTCTGATCGGACGGAAAAATGTCCGCCTCAAAGAGCTCGCCCAAAAGCTGCATGAAGCCTTCCCAGCCCTTGTCAGCATTGTCTTCAACCAGAATACGCGCGATGATAACGTGATTTTAGGCGATGACTACACCGTTCTCTATGGATCGGATTCCATGGAAGAAGGCTGCATGGGCCTGAAAATCCGCCTGCATTTCAAGAGCTTCTTCCAGGTCAATCCGCAGATGACCCGCGTGCTCTACGCCAAAGCGCTTGAATTCGCAAATCTGAAAAAGACAGACCGTGTCATTGAGCTGTATTCTGGAACCGGAACAATCGGTCTGCTTGCGGCAAGAGAAGCCAAAGACGTCACTGGAGTGGAAATTGT
Organism: uncultured Allobaculum sp.; assembly: GCF_948576815.1. Taxonomy (NCBI): domain Bacteria; kingdom Bacillati; phylum Bacillota; class Erysipelotrichia; order Erysipelotrichales; family Erysipelotrichaceae; genus Allobaculum; species uncultured Allobaculum sp. Next base: position 756 of record NZ_CAPAEZ010000061.1, on the reverse strand, counting down.
CCCGGAAGCTGTGGAAAACGCACGGGCAAACCAGCAGCTCAACGGCATCGAAAACGCCCACTTTGTCTGTGAAGACGCCAGCGTATTCGCTAGACAGAACGGAAACAGCGCCGATGTTGTCTTTGTCGATCCGCCTCGCAAGGGAATGAGCGAACAGGGAATTGAGGACATTGTCCGTCTTTCCCCGCGCACCATCGTCTATATTTCCTGCAACCCGCGAACGCTCGCTCGCGATCTCAAGCTTTTTCAAAAAGGCGGATACCGTGCTGATGTTATTCAGCCCGTCGACATGTTCAGCCACACCGCCGGCATGGAATGCGTCGCCAGACTCCAGAAAGAACCAAACGCCTGAGCGTCGATCCAGAACCACAGGCTTCATAGGACGATCCGTCATGTCGGACTTATTTGATCGTAGGTCTGCAGGTAAACCGCTCTCTTAAGAAGAAAAAACGATCCGTAACCAGAGTCCTGAAGCCGAAATCCTTCAGGACTTTATTCGTGGATCCTTAAAGAAAGTACCTGGATTGTCTTCCATAACTGAACAGCTGTTCATTCCAGAAAGAATGTCGACAAAAGCCCTGTTTTTCTTCAAAAAACGAAAAAGTACAAAAATGGGCGAATTTCATACACTTTTAGTGTCAGTTGCAGAATTTTAAACAAGAAATATTTTTGATTGAAAAACTCATAATGAATTATCAGATAGGCAATGCTGTTCACTTAAGCTTCACAAGTGAGCAGTGCCTTGCCTTTCTAGTT
>NZ_CAPAEZ010000060.1:0-15586 GCF_948576815.1 uncultured Allobaculum sp. | reverse complement strand
GTGGTCGTCCACGCAAAAATCCGACCGTATAGTTTAGCTGATTGGGAAAGTTCTAATTAATGACAATTTTACATTTTTTATCCAATATGAATATTCTTTCATATTATTCGAATTATGCCGCGGTTGTTATTTCGTATTTTAACTGCCGTTTATCTCAAAAAGATATACCTTTCGACTGAGTTGTTGCTTTCTAAGGAAAATGCAATAATGATACGGAATTTGCGATTCAAAAAAGATCAGAGAGATTCAAATCGAACCATCCATTCGGTCAGAAAAATATCTTACCCTTCTCAGGTTATGGTTCACTGACTTTTTCTCTCTGAATTCTTCCAGCTATTCATCCAGGAAAGATGATCCGCTTTTTGTAACGTCATCTGGATACCTATATTAAAAAGGAGGGGCGCAATTCCTTTGATGTCCTGTTTTGACATCGGTATCCTTGCGCCATTCGTATGACTACTGATGAGAAAAATTTCGGAGCCCATACTCCGTCTGACATGCCTGAACTTCCAAAAACACCAGATTCGGATCCGGCTTTGAACCATCAGAATCTGGAGGAAGCTTCCGCTCCTTCAAAATCCAGTCTGGCGGAAACCGAAAAATCAGCTTCCGATCCAGAACAGCCGCTTACAGCTCAAACGACAGACACGGCACAGGCAGCGGGTACGGTCCAGGCGGAGGATTCGGATCAGACAATGACTCCCGCATCCGGCGAAAAGAAGGCTGGTTTCTGGAAAACGAAAAAGCATTCGGATGTACCTGTAAAAAGTCAGAAAAAGGATCTGCCTGCTAAAGACGAAAGAAAAGAAAAAAAGTATCCGAAAAAAGCCGAGGAAACCAGTGCGCCGAAAATCCGACCAGAGAAAAAGAAAGACAAGCCAAAGATAGCGAGCGACAAGCCAAAAAAGAACGGCTCGGATGAAGAAAGCTTCGCCGACGTGTTCAAACGTCACTACGCAATGACAAAAGACGAAAATTCTTCCCATCGTAAAAAGATGATCGCTTCCTTCATCATTCTTGGCGTTCTCTGCGTCCTTCTCATCGCTTCCCTGATCGCAATTCCTGTCCTGGGTGTGAATCTGTATACGCTTCAGGAAGAAAAGGCCAGCCTGCAAGGCGAACTTGCTTCCGTACAGAGCGATCTCTCGGACGCGAACAGCCGTAACGAAGAACTCGAATTTGGCCCAGCACGTCTTCTTCTCGATGCCAAAGCTCTGATGGGAGAAGAAAACTACGAAGAAGCCAAAAACACGCTGGAAGATCTGATCGAACAAAATCCGTCGACAGCGGAAGCAGAAGAAGCTCAGGATCTGATCGAAGAATGCGACGACCGTATTCAGGAACGAGAGGACAGCCTCAGCCGTCAGTCTTCCGAGCGCCAGTCCGAACAGAGTGAAGTTGGCTGTCCACTCAACGCAGTCGACGACTGATCGAGCCTGACAGCTGGTTTTCGATAATCAAAATAGAAGCGGAACATTGATAAAAACAATAAAAACAGATTCAGATATGTCCATGCACCTGCAGGACGATCTGAATCTGTTTTTTCGTTTATCGATTATTTTTTAAAGGATCCGCAAAAAGCGCTCGGCGATCGGCCTCTTCTAACATCTTTGTATCCGAGGGACAGAAGGTGTACTGATCAATTTCGTCCGGAGTGATCCAGGCGAAGGCCGGATGTTCCTTGCGTTCGAGCTGACCGCCAGTCTGTCTGCACTGAAAAAAGTGAAGATGAAGATTTCGATCTTCCAGACAGACGTCTGAAAATGGCCTGAGATCGCCGATCTGAATGCCCAGTTCTTCCTGGCACTCCCGCTTCAGGCAGTCTTCCAGACTCTCGCCCGGTTCCTGTTTGCCGCCGGGAAACTCCCATAAGCCGCCGCAGCTTTTATCGTCTGGTCTCTGGCAGATCAGAATTTTTCCATCTCTATGCAGGATAGCCGCCGTTACTTCAATCATATTTCATCTCTCCTGTCTCTCTGGCCACTTTCAAAGACATCCCTGTAGCATTGTCGATTGCAGGGATCAGACAGGCTCATCCTATCATGATTTTTCGGACTCCACAGAATTGCCTGGTAGTAAATCCTTGCTAGCTGCTTTTCCTGCACAATTAATGACGTATCCGTTGAATTTGGATGCACAGCTGCTAACCTGGAATCATGAATCAATTCAACTTGCTTAAAGCCGGGATGGAGAAGGCTTTTCTGGATGCCAAATGCAAGGCGAATCCAGATCTTGTCCCTTCCCTGCTTACCAATAATCCCAAAAAAGGACAGAAGGTATTCCTGGCGCTGGAAGCGGAACTTCAACGCTGTCAGGAATTCTGTTTCTCCGTAGCCTTTATTACCGAAAGCGGCCTGCAGCTGTTCAAGCCCGTTTTGCAGTATCTGGAACAGAAAGGAATTCCTGGACGGATTCTAACGACAGACTACCTTGCCTTCAGCGATCCCAAAGCCCTGAACACGCTTCTGGATCTGAAAAACATAGAGCTTCGCATGTACTGCTGCCAGAAACAGGAAAATCCTTCCGATTCCGTTGGCTTTCATACCAAAGGCTACTTTTTTGAAGAAGACGATCAGTGCTGCATGATTATCGGCTCATCCAACCTGACCGATGCAGCGCTCTGCACGAATGAGGAGTGGAACACGCGCCTGATCACCTCCAGAAAAGGCAGCTTTTATACGGAGTGCATGAATGCCTTTGAAAGCCTGTATACCAGTCCGCAGACCGTGCTTTACCGCGACTACGCCAGAGAGTACGAAGAAATCGTGCGGATTGCTTGCGCCAGCCATCCTTTCCAGCCGGTCCGTCAAGGGTTGAGTCATCCTTTTGATCTGCTTCCTGAGCCCAACGCCATGCAGGAAGATTTTGTCGAACGGCTTTCCGAGATGATTGAAGAGGGCAAGACGATAGCCTTGCTTATTTCCGCTACCGGAACGGGAAAAACGTATGCGAGCGCCTTTGCGGTCCGCCAGCACCAGCCCGGCCGTGTCCTGTTTCTCGTCCATCGGGAAAAGATCGCTCGTCAGGCCATGGAGTCGTTTCGACGGGTTCTGGGCGATGAGGCGTATACGTATGGTTTGCTGAGCGGCAATTCCCATGATGTAAATGCTTCCTGCCTGTTTTCTACCGTACAGACGATGTCGAAGCCGGGAACGTATATGCAGTTTGGAAAGCACGCCTTTGACTGGATCATTGTCGATGAAGTTCATCATGCGGCGTCCAATACCTACCAGACGCTGTTTGAGTATTTCCGTCCAAAATTCTGGCTGGGCATGTCGGCCACACCGGAGCGAACCGACCGCAATAGCATTTATGAGCTGTTCGACTACAATGTCGCCTGCCGCATTACCCTGAGCGATGCGTTAGAACAAAACCTGCTCTGCCCGTTCCATTATTATGCGCTGGACGATCTTTCCGTCTCTGCAGACTATTCGATCGATTCCATCGATCCTAGAGACTTTCAGAAGCTGAAGGAAGAAGAGCGGGTGAAGCATATTCTCGCCCAGGCTCGCTATTACGGCTGGAGCGGCGATCGTGTCAAAGGACTGATCTTTGTCAGTACGATCGAAGAAGCTGAAAAGCTCAGTCATGCCCTGAATGCCCAGGGCCTTCAGACGCTGGCTCTTTCCAGCCGTGACTATTCGGAAGCGGAACGCGACGAAGCGATCGAACGGCTTTGTCAGGATCGCTACGATGAACATGCGCTCGATTATCTGATTACGGTCGGTATTTTCAATGAAGGCGTCGACATTCCGGAAGTGAATCAGGTCCTGCTTTTGCGCCCGACGCAGTCGGCGATTGTTTTCACGCAGCAGCTTGGCCGCGGCTTACGTAAATACAAAGGCAAGGAATTTGTGACCGTCCTCGATTTTGTCGGCCAATACAAGGAAAACTATCTGATTCCTGCTGCACTTTCCGGAGACAAGACGGGCAATAAAGATATGCTTCGCCGTTTTGTCTATGAAGGAAATCGAGAAATTCCCGGGATCAGTTCGGTTCATTTTTCACCGATCGCGCGCTCGCGGATTTTGCAGTCGATCGACTTGGCCCACATGAATTCCGCCGCTAAACTGGCGGAAGGCTACTTCGATATGCGTCAGCAGCTCGGCCGGATCCCGCGCCTTGTGGATTTTGAACAGGCGCAGGGCATGGATCCTATGCTGATCTTCACCAATCCCACATATCGCTGCTATCCTGAATTTACAAGCCGTATGGAAAAGGACCGCACTCTTTTAACGCAGTATTCCGATCTTGAACTTGGCTTTTTGCAGTTTGTCTCCCGGTACTGGGCCAATGGAAAGCGAGCGCTCGAACTCTGGCTGCTGGAAAGTCTGGTTCATCACCAAAAGGACTGGCTTGAACATTTTCTTGCGGTTCTCGATGAGTATGGCATTCGGCTCAAAAAAGAAACCTGGAAAAATCTGAACCGTCAGTTTGAGATGAAGTGGCTGCTGCCGCAGACCCGAAACGATCTTCGTTCTAAAGGCATTGTCTTTCTTGAACGAAAGCCGTCGATTTCCGAAGAAGAAATTCTTATCCGACTCGTCAAAGCTGCTAGTCTTCCTCTGGAAGCACGCCAGGCTCTCTCCAGACAAATCGAACACGACTTTGAAATTGCACCCTCTTTTCTTCAGGCGCTTACTCATCCCGACTTTTACGATCAGCTGACGGATCTCATGGAATTTAGTCTGCTTCGCTGGAAAAACAAATATAGTAAGACGACGGACGGCACATGGTTCGATCTGTATCAGTCCTATACATATGCGGATGTTTTCCGCTTGCTCGATCTTCCCGTCTTTGAAAATGCGCAGAACGTCGGCGGATACAAGCTCTTTAAAGAACAGAATCTTCTCCCCGTCTTTATCAACTACCAGAAAGCGGAAGATCTGGCTCAAAGCCTTCAGTACGAAGACCATTTTGAATCGCCTTCCCGTCTGATCGCGTTCTCCAAAAACCGAAGAACGCTCGCTTCACCGGAAATTCGATCGCTTCAAAGCGAACATCCGCCAATCGTTCTTCTCTTTTTGCGAAAAAGCAATGACGACACGACCAAGGCGTTTTATTTCCTCGGGGAAATGAAACCGGATGGCCTGTTTGAGCAGACTACGATGGCCAACGATGCATCTGTCGTTAAAATCGGCTATCGTCTGCTGACCCCCTTGCGCGAGGATCTGTACGATTACTTTGTCAAAAGCTGATCCTCTGGTTAACGTATTCGCTTACTGCCTCAAATCATTTTTCATTCCGTTGAAAAAGGACGGGATTCGGTTTATGCCGTTCCCGTCCTTTCATTTGTATTGTTTGTCTGAACGGTATCCTGTTTTCATGAGCAAATGGAACCAGTCTGTTCGTTTTGTCCAATGCTTTTAAAGCTTAAGCAGCCGATCGAGGACCAGCTCAAAAGGAACCCCTTCAAAAGGCGGTGTATTTTCCTTTTGCGCCTGTCGCAGACAGATTCGAACAAAATCGCCAGCCTGTCGGACACTCTCCCCGAGAGAGCTGCCCTGCATAAGCAGACCGGCTGTTACCGCCGAGAAGACATCGCCGGTTCCGGGACGTCCAGCTCCTTCCCTGGCTGAGATGATTGGATCAAACTGTCCCGTTTTAAAATCGCAGACATAGTCTTCAATTTTTCCATCGCGTTCAATGCCGGAAATCACGACCTGATCCGGTCCAAGACGATGGAGCGCTTCGGCCAGCGCATGAATCTGTTTGCGATCGGGATGCGAATGATACGATTTGCCGCAAAGCAGAAAGGCTTCACTGAGATTGGGAAGAATCAGATCCGCCCGTCGGACCAGATTTCGCATCGCTTCTACTACGTGTTCGTTCAGACCGGAATACAGCTGCCCGTCATCGGCCATGGCCGGATCGACAACAAGAAACGGTTTCTGCTCCTTAAACCGATCCAGAAACGTCTGAATCTTATCGGCCTGTTTTTCATTGGCGATATACCCGCTTAAAACGGCGTCAAAAGAGACGTTTGCGGCTTTCCAGGTTTCCATCCAGGGATCAAGCTCTTCGCTCAGATCGCGCAGCGTATACGCCGGATAAGCCGTATGACAGGAAAGGATGGAAGTCGGCATGAGCAGGCATTCCATGCGCAGAACGCTTAAGATCGGCAGCCAGACCGCCAGAGAACTGCGTCCAAAGCCGGAAAGATCATTGATGAGTACGATTTTCTTTTGCATGTTTTCCTTTCCTGCCGCAGCAGGCGGCAGCTATCAAATGCTCGTCTTTTAAACTTTTGGAACCGATGAATTTACCTGCGGTTTTCTTCAAACCCGGCATACACGTCTGTCCAGGCATTTTTTCGAGCCGGCTGATCGAGAGAAAGCTGCTGCAGATGCTGCGCCTGTTTAAGCCCGTCTTTCATAAAGCTGGAAAAGTCTTTCCGAACTCGGCTGGCGAGCAGTTCGCTTTTCGGATTTTGGATTTTTAATTTCTGATGGCGCAGACACGCGACCGCCTGTTCCTGATTCAGCCGTTCAAAGAACACTTCCATATCCGACAGGAACGTATCGAGCTCTTCCAAAGCCGAACTGCCTGTATCCACGTCATACAGAATTCTGGCCTGATCGAGCGGCAGAACGCAGGAGTTCTTAAAATTCTGAATAGCGTAAATCTGATCTTTCATCGACAGTGAGAAATCGTCGAGACAGGCAAGAAAAACCAGAAACAGATGACAGAAATACGCATCGTCGGCACTGATGCCAGAAAGTTCGTACGGATTAAGATCGATCATGCGCAGTTCAATATGGCTGGCGCCAAGACTATTGAGCGCGTCGAGCGAATACGCTGAAGCCGGCTTAATGCGGACGGGATAATACAGTTCCCGCGGCGCTTTGAGCAGACCTTCTTCTACGTAATGCTCGATGGAAGACGTATAGCTTTGCATATCGGTGTAGTCAAACCACGGCGTAAAGAAATTCCAAAAGCCGTGGATGGAATTGCGCATGGAACTGAATCCAAAATAAAGCGGCTGGCCGCACGCAGATTCGTTCATCAGCGAACCATCAAAAACCGGCGACGCATTGAGCAGGGCATCAATGATCCATCCGTACCAGACCGCTTTCTGCGCCAGATCGAGATAAAACGCGTTGCGAAAAGACTTGTAGGAGTCAATTTCATGTCTTGTACCGGAATTGTGCTCAGAGTAGAGCGTGTATTCCCGTTTGAGCAGCGCGTCGGAAAACGAAAAATTGTAATGAATGCCGGAAAACAGCATTTTCATTTTTCCATAGCGGTCCGCCAGATAATGACGATATTCCGTCGAAGAAGACAGGCCGCTTTGCAGCATCGGTATGTCTTCCATCGAGGAAATCATCGGCGGGTTGGAAAACGGCCAGAGCGTCTCGCCCTGTTTGGCCAGAATGTTTTGCATGAGAACGGTCAGTTCTTCACATTCCCTGCGTGCGCTCTGCCAGTCCGGATAGACCGCGGTATTGATCTCTGTCTGGTTTTCCGCAAAGTCCTGCACAATTTTCGAGTGGGAAAACGGATGCAGGCTCTGTGCCATTTTTCCAGTTTTCGACTCGATTCGAAGACTTTCCTTTTCCAGACCGAACCCGCCCTCAAACAGATGGGATCGGACCTCTGCATCCTGCAGATGAATCTTCATAAAACTCCCCCTTTAAATCGAAGAATATCACACTCTACCGCCCTGAACTGGGCGGTGTTAAAAGATCGAAAACAGATCTACGGGTCAAACTCTCGATTTCCGTATGAAACAGAAAAAGGAAGAAGTTGCTTCCCTCTTCCTCTTTAGTAGATTTCTTCAATTTTAACAGGACCATGCAGATTGCGGACCGCTCCCTGCCCGGCAACTGGCATGCCGATTTCATACAGGTTTTCATACTGGGAATAGCCGCCGTAGTAGAGAATTACTTCGTTCCACGGTTCATGGTAGCAGAGGCCTTCAATGCCGCCCGGCGCAATAGGAGCGCCGAATGTGGAGAGTTTTTTAGGCGGAACAAAGGACATCTCCGAAGAACCGATTTGATTGAGAATTACCGTCAGCGGAAGCATGCGTTCGAGGGCATGACCAAGCTCGCTGTCATGGATTTCATAGGTGACGTCATTTCCATAGCTGTCTGAAAACTTGAATTTCATCATTAATCATCCTTTTCATTTTAAAGTCATGGACTTGTTTTCTTATTCTTTGTCTATTTTAGACTTTCGCCTGTCTTTGGCAACCTCCCGTTCATTATCGATCGCCGATTTGGCTGGACAGACGGCTATTTTGCCTTCCTGAAGGCATCGAATGTCTTCCCGGCTCCAGCGTTCCTTACCCTGAACGCAGAGATTGGAATGTTTTCCCTGTTTATAGCGTACCGGATAGGCTGGCGGGCAGACAACAGTAGAGCCCGGTTCCACATTCCGGATGACAATCGCGCCGGCACCAACTTTGGCGTCCTTTCCGATCGTAATATTTCCGAGAATTTTGGCACCGGCGCCAATCAGAACGCCGTCTTCGACGGTGGGATGACGCTTTCCTTTATCTTTTCCCGTACCGCCCAGGGTGACGCCCTGATAAATTTTCACATCGTCGCCGATAATGCAGGTTTCGCCGATGACTACGCCGCTGCCATGATCAATAAAGAAGCGCTTGCCGATCTGGGCCCCGGGATGGATATCGATTCCCGTTTTCTGCTGCGCACGCAGGGACATCCAGCGCGCCAGAACATAATGTTTTTTCTGATACAGCCGATGGGTTCTGTACCAGGTTTTGATCGCCCGATAACCGGGCATCCTCAGGATTTCGAGTTTGGAATTTAAGGAAGGGTCAAGAGCCATGAAGCATTCCTGCTCTTCCTTGATAAACGCGCGATATCCCATAAAATCATCCTTTCCAGTCAACAGATTCAATTTTAATCAAAAAAACAGGCACCTGCCTAATCAACGGCCTGTTCCCTTCCCCAACTTGTCGATTTTGAATGAAAATCCATGAAACCCGTTGGCATGTCGTGTAAGCAAGCCTCGTTTTTCACCAAAGCGGCAAATAAAACCGATCCGGCAGGACTTTTCCAAGACTAGAGGATGAAACCGTCCATGGCAAGATGCATTTTGAAGAAAATCGATAGGATATCGCCAAGCCATGGCAAGGGACAGAGATTTAGTGCGGTCATCATCGAGCATCACACATTCCTCTTCGTTTTTAAATTGCCGTGAAGTTTCATCCGGCCAAAAGAAAACAGCGGACCGTTTTTGCGGGCGGTCCGCTGTGGATCAACGAGATTCAATAGTCAGACGTATGGGTCTTCAGACACGCTGGTCAGGAAATCCAGCATCTGGAATCATCGAAAGGATCTTATTTGGAATGCTTGATTGCAGCCTGAGCAGCAGCCAGACGGGCAATTGGTACGCGGAACGGCGAGCAGGAAACGTAGTTCAGGCCGAGTCCGTCTACAAATTCGATGGAGGCTGGATCGCCGCCGTGTTCACCGCAGACACCAAGCTTGATGTCCGGACGGGTAGCGCGGCCGCGTTCTGCAGCAATCTTGATCAGTTCGCCGACACCAGTCTGGTCGAGTTTGGCAAACGGATCGTTTTCGTAAATCTTGGCTTCTGCATATTTTGGCAGGAAGTTTCCAGCGTCATCGCGGGAGAAACCGAAGGTCAGCTGGGTCAGGTCGTTTGTACCGAAGGAGAAGAATTCCGCTTCTTTAGCGAGTTCTCCAGCCTGGAGAGCCGCACGGGGTACTTCGATCATCGTACCAACATGGTATTCCATATCCACGCCTTCTTCAGCCAGGATTTCTTTTGCGGTATCATCAACGATCTTCTTCACGTATTTCAGTTCTTTCAGATCGCCGATCAGCGGGAGCATAATTTCAGGAACGATGTTCCATTCCGGATGTTTCTTGTTTACATTGATTGCAGCACGGATAACGGCTTCGGTCTGCATTCTGGCAATGCCAGGGTTGGAGACAGCCAGACGGCTTCCGCGATGACCCATCATCGGGTTCACTTCGTGCAGTCCGTCAACAACCGCCTGAAGTTCATCGGCTTCCATGCCCATTTCAGCAGCCAGTTCAGCCACTTCTTCGGCTTTGTGCGGGAGGAATTCATGCAGAGGCGGATCGAGGTAACGGATGGTGACTGGACGGCCTTCCATCGCTTCGTAAATGCCTTCGAAGTCTTCCTGCTGGAGCGGTTCGATTTTCGCGAGGGCCGCTTCCATCTGTTCCGGAGTCTTGGCAACGATCATTTCACGGATGGATTTGATCTTGTCGCCGTCAAAGAACATATGTTCGGTACGAACGAGACCGATGCCTTCTGCGCCGAAGCTTACAGCCTGTGCAGCGTCACGCGGAGTGTCGGCATTGGTGCGGATTTTCAGACGGCGTCTTTCATCGGCCCACTTCATGAAGCGGTCGAAGTCGCCGGAAATTTCAGCTGGTACGGTCGGGATGGCTCCGCCGTATACTTTACCGGTCGAACCGTCGAGGGAAATGAAGTCGCCGCGCTTGAAAGTCTGGCCGTTAACGGTGAACTGACCGTTTGGCTCATCCATTTCAATTTCGCCGGCGCCGGATACGCAGCAGGCACCCATTCCGCGGGCAACAACAGCTGCGTGGGAAGTCATGCCGCCACGAACGGTAAGGATACCTTCCGCAGCTGCCATACCCTGAATGTCTTCTGGAGAAGTTTCGAGACGGACAAGAACAACTTTCTTGCCGTTGGCAGCTTCTACGATCGCTTCTTCTGCAGTGAAGACGATCTGACCGCAGGCAGCACCAGGAGAAGCAGGCAGCGCTGTCGTTACGGCTTCAGCTTCTTTCAGAGCGTCGGCGTCAAACATCGGGTGAAGCAGAGAATCAAGCTGCTGCGGTTCTACCATCAGCAGGGCTTCATCGGTGTTGATCATGCCTTCGTCAACCATGTCGCAGGCAATTTTCAGAGCGGCCTGAGCGGTACGTTTACCATTACGGGTCTGGAGCATGAAGAGTTTTCCGTTTTCAATGGTGAACTCCATGTCCTGCATGTTTTTGTAATGATGTTCAAGAGTGTCACAGATCTTAACGAACTGTTCGTAAGCTTCCGGAGCAATCTCCTTCAGCTGGTCAATTTTATTTGGAGTACGAACGCCGGCAACAACGTCTTCGCCCTGTGCGTTCATCAGGAATTCGCCGTACAGCTTTCTTTCGCCAGTAGCCGGGTTGCGGGTAAAGGCTACGCCAGTGCCGCAGTCGTTGCCCATGTTGCCGAATACCATCATCTGTACGTTAACCGCAGTTCCCCAGCTCGACGGGATGTCGTTCTGTTTGCGGTAGTAAATCGCACGTTCATTGTTCCAGGAACGGAATACGGCTTCAATGGCTTCCATCATCTGATCTTTTGGATCGGTCGGGAAGTCGGTACCGAGTTCTTCACGGTAGAACGCCTTAAAGCGTTTTACGAGTTCCTTCATATCTTCAGCGTCGAGATCAAGATCGTTTTTAACGCCCTTTTCTTTCTTGACTTCGTCGATGATTTCTTCGAAACGTTTTTTGGAAAGTCCTTTAACTACGTCTGCGAACATCTGAATAAAGCGGCGGTAAGAGTCGTAGGCAAAGCGGGGATTTCCAGTTTTTGCAGCAATAACTTCAGCAACGGTATCGTTGATGCCCAGGTTCAGGATGGTGTCCATCATGCCCGGCATGGAAGCCCGTGCACCGGAGCGTACCGAAACAAGCAGCGGGTTTTCGGAATCGCCGAATCTTTTACCGGTTTCTTTTTCCAGGTTTTCCAGAGTAGCAAAGATCTGCGCCTTGATTTCGTCGTTAATCTTTTCCCCATCGTCATAATACTTGTTGCAGGCTTCTGTCGTGATGGTGAAACCGTTGGGGACGGGCATGCCAAGCTTGCTCATTTCTGCAAGGTTGGCACCTTTTCCGCCAAGCAGTTCACGCATACCGGCATCGCCTTCAATAAAGCGATACACATATTTGGTATCCATGCGTTTCCTCCTTGTTAAAATCTCATACTTCATTATTTTACAAGGTTTTTCGGGAATGGAAACATCCTCATTGCAATCGCTTACACAATCTTCAAGCGAAATGACCACAAACGCGGCAGGTTTTAAAACGGCCGGACAGACGTCCTTCAGCTTGCATTTCCTGTTGCATCTGGCGAACGAATCCAAGGTGTAAAGCTCCTCAGCGAGCTCTTTTTCGTCCGGTGAAAAAAGAAGAAACGGTCTTGGAATCAGAGACGGAGAAGAAATAATCTTTTCGGGATTTTTATCGCATACGTCAGCGATCATCTTTATATAGGGCAGATTTTCTTTTTCATCAAGAAGCAGCGAATAGAGAGGCTTCTGCGTAAACGGAATGTCCTTTTCCTTGAGCAGCAGGCGGGCCGCACGCGTTCGGGCGCATCCAGGAACGGTAAGCAGTACAGGCACAGTTCATCTTCCTTTCGAGATCTAGAGTCGATCCTGCAGAACGGGGATCGGGTCAAAAAAGCCCGAATTGCTTCAGACTCTTTAGGGTTTCCTTTCTGCGGGGAAACGTCTAAAGTGTAATAAATGATGAAAAAAATGTCATAAACTCGAAGAACCGAATGACACAATTTTCGCAATAAGGAGAATTTCATGAAGAGAATGCTCAGCGGAATCAAGCCGACCGGACGTCTGACTTTAGGCAACTACATCGGCGCCATCCGCGAATTTGTTAAGTATCAGGATGAATACGAAATGTTCATTTTCATCGCTAACCAGCACGCACTGACCATCCCGATTAAGGCGGCGGAACTGCGCCGCAACACGAAGGATCTGATCGCCATTTACCTGGCGGCCGGTCTCGATCCCAAAAAGGTTACCCTCTTTTTGCAGAGCGATGTTCCCGCCCACGCCCAGCTTGGCTGGATCATGACGTGCCTGTCCGGTTATGGCGAACTGCAGCGGATGACACAGTTCAAGGATAAAATGGCCAAGCAGGAAACCGGCATTACCGCAGGTCTGTTTACGTACCCGTCTTTAATGGCAGCCGATATTCTGCTTTACGATCCGGAATACGTACCGGTAGGTCAGGATCAGCAGCAGCATGTGGAACTGACCCGCGACCTGGCGGAACGCTTCAACAAGCGCTATTCGGATACATTCACCATTCCAGAACCGCTCGTAACCAAAGTCGGTGCCAAAATTTACGACCTGCAAAACCCGACGAAGAAAATGTCCAAGTCCGAATCTTCGCCAAAAGGCGTAATCGACCTGCTCGACGATCCGAAATCCGCCCGCAACAAAATCAAGGGCGCCGTTACCGATTCCTTAGGCCATGTCGCCTTTGATCCGGAAAACCAGCCCGGCGTCTCCAACCTGCTGACCATTCTTTCCGCGCTCAGCGGCGAGTCTATCGATTCCATTGTCGCCCGCTACGAAGGCAAGGGCTACGGCGATCTGAAAGAAGAAACCGGCCAGGCCGTTCATGACTTTCTGACCGCTCTGCAGGCCAAATACAAGGAAATTCTTGCCGAAGGCAAAGTGGATGCCATTCTCAAGGAAGGGGCAGAACGCGCCAGCAGAATCGCCAACAAGAAAATTTCCAAAGTGTACCGCAAAGTCGGTCTGAGTCTTTAATTCGACTTTAGAAAAAACTTCTTAAGACCTGATTTCTAATCCAAAATAAAGGCCTCACGTCTCCTTTTGAAAGAGACGTGAGGCCTTTTGTGCTCTATTTGCGATAGGTAGGGTGCAGACCAAGTTTTTGACACCCAGATAAATCCCATCTGCATCCTTTGTTCAGACGGTCGGCATCATTTTCAAACCGGCTCTTTAGTCTACGCCAGGCTGTTCTTCGCAAACCCGATCTGGATTACTGGGCGATCGCCAGCAGGCTCTGGGTAATGTGCAGATAGGCTTCGGTCCAGTATTTGGTTTCTGCGGCGCTCCATCCATCGCTTCCCGATTCAAATCCGTCGAGCTTGTCATCCATGTCGGCGACTTTCGTCGTCCAGTTCGCCATTTCCAGAAGCAGTCCCATATCGCCCGGATTTTGCATGTAGCGTTTCATGAAGTCGACATACTCGTCATAAAACTTCACATAAGCGTCGACCGCTTCCTTAAACTCCGGACGAATGCCGTCGGAAGCCGGCTGTTGGGCAGGTTCCTCTTTAGCGGGAGCGGGCTGAGGAGCCGGTTCCGGTTTTTTTTCAGCGACCGGCGTTTCTTCAACCGGCTTTTCCGATGGCGCAGCTTCCTTTTTGCTTTCGCTTGCGATCGATGAAATCGCAGAAGATTCTGTAATGCTTGTTTTTGCTGCTTTTTTACTGGAAGATCCGCACGCTCCAAGGACCATACTGGTGGCGAGTGCTGCCATCAGCAGCGCATTTCGTTTTTTCATATGTGTTCCCTTTCTTTTTCGATCTTTTTCGTTTCTGATCTTTTTTTCTATGAATGGATGGGCCAACGATTTTCAAAACTGTTCGGCTTCTTCACTGGATCCATTTTCAAAATCTCTGCATTTTCATTCCGACTTTTTCTGCTTCCGTATCTCGTTTTTTCCTTTTCTGCTCGGATGAATGCTCCAGCGCAGACTGGCATCACCCGGGCGTATGGAGTAAACGGCCTAATCGGCCGGGAACTGGATCCAAAATTTGCCTGTAAGAAAAACGAACCGGCGAATCGTTCGAAATCGCCGGTTCGTACTCTGGACTGGATCCGTATTCCATAAGTTTTTCTGTACTGCGCTTACTCCTCCGCGCTCTGGATCGGCTTCATCTTCAGCCAGAGTTCGAGCTCCCGGCCTGCCTGACCGAGATCTTTCATACGCTGACTGCTTTCCTTTAGAAACTCCGCTTCTTCCGCGGTGATCGACTTGGCGGCTCCGAGCTGCAGCAGGCGCTGACGGTCGCCTTCGAGCTGGGTATACGCAAGTTCGGCATGAACGATGATCTGAGCCAGTGAATAAAGTTCCACCGCTTTGTCATATTTCTGGCCAATAGCGCAATGCATGGCGCAATGGCAGCTGGAGAGCGTGTAATCGCCGTACGCTTCCTCCATGGCCAGAACATCGCGCGGATCGATCGCCGATTTGTTTCGTTCCATTTTTTCAAGCTGATTTTCGGAGAGATAGACGATTTTTTCTGACGCTTGCTTCCGGGTAAGCCCGGCCTTTTCGCGCGATTTCTGGTAAATGCTTTTCTGACTACGCAAAGATTTTCTTCCCATGAGCTGACTGGCGTCCCTTTGGGACGCACTCCCTTCCAGGAAGCGCATCCGCAATGGACCCGTATTCAGCTGATTCTTTTTTGAAAAGGCACATCGCCCATGGCTTCCATTAAAGGGGCCGCAAATTTTGCGAGATGCCTTTATGAGTGCTCCAATGAAAAACGAACGAGTTTTCGTTCGTGCATCCTTGAACAAGTTCATCGTATCAATCTAAATTTGTTAAATATACATTCAAAACGGCGATTTCCTGATTGGTTTTCGCCTTTTTTGGCGGATTTATTTCCTGTCTCTGCTGTTCGGCTCGATCCAAAACGCGTTAAAAGTACCCTATGTCGTACAAAAACTCAGGGGTTAAGGAAGAAAAGCTGATCACCAGCCAATCCTTTGTAAGCGTCAAATAAAAGACGGGTATTTTCTCGACCGCCTCCTTGGGAT
>NZ_CAPAEZ010000059.1:0-16142 GCF_948576815.1 uncultured Allobaculum sp. | reverse complement strand
GTAGTTGGGGTCGCTGCTAATCGGGTGTCCTTGGAATAGGTTGACTCTAAAAAAAATTCCACTTTCTGGGGTACAGTTTATAGGGGTATATACAGATTCTGCCTGGAAAACGGAATCTCCTGGTAATTAAAATTCTTCTCCAGCCTGTACAGCGGAAGACCGAGAATGGTTTTCATGCAGGTAATATGAGCCAGAAGAGATGGTGAAATGTAGCTGTGCGGGATCAGCTTAGGATTGGGATTATCCCCGCTGAAAATCACAGTATCACCGTTTTCGTCTGTCCAGGCGAAGTGATGAATAATGGTTCTGCTGTTATAAATCTCTGCGCACTGGTATCCAATTTCTTCACAGATTGTCGGAGCAAGTTCTCGGCACTGGTCTTTGATTTCCAGAAATCGGGGATCATCAGGATAAACATCCTTTTCTCTGACTGGGAGCTGATCAATCGACTCCCGTCTGCTTTTTCTCTTCTTGCGGATATGCTCCTGAATGACAGTGTATTGCTCCGCTTCTTCTTCGGCAGCCTGCTTCTCCAGCTTTTCCTGCTCTGTTGGTTCTGTCTCAAAGAGGGGGATCTGTTCAGTCGAAGAGTCGTAAATCATGTTGGTAAGACGGCGTTTCTTGCTGAGAATTTGCCGGATCAGATAGATCAGATCTTCGGTATTGGACCGAAGTTCTTCTTCTGTCAGGCTGTTGAGCAGCTGATTCTTGGGGTGATCGGAGGAATTCCGATTTCTGCAAACGATTATTCTATCACCGAAGAAAAAGCTGATAGCTATTCAGTTTCACTAACAGAAAATTCCATCGTCGAGTCGATCGAAGTTAATGTCAACGGAGATACAATTTTCGTCAATCGTGAAACATTCGAAAACAATAATGTACTCCTGACTATTACAGAAGATGGAGTAACCCAGACATTCAACCAAACTGGTTCTTATGAACTTCTCCTTCAAGCAGTAAAAGGAGAGCTAAGAGCGAATGATGGACGCTTCTATGGACGGGTAGCAGGGTATAACTACAGGTATATGAAGGCTGTCTCTTCAACCGATTACCTCACTCCGCAAAACAACACATATTCAACTATCCTAGCTGCGGTTTCTGGTACGCTTGGATATCTAGGTTTACCTGGTTCAACAATCACTGGCATAGCCTCTATGATCTTCGCAGCAAATGCTGCACCTGTAGAGACGAAAATTGTCACAACGCGACATTGGTATGAGATGACGGAGAAATCTTCGGGTGGATTCATCGGTTATCATTGTGAGTATGTGGTAGGTACTTATGTTCGTAATTCTTCTGGTGGATGGACGTATCTTGGTTCGCAGACTGGGGAATTCGATAGTTTTGATGTATATTAACATCATCATAACGATTATGTCGAACAAAAAGATTAAACAAACTTTTGTCTCTCTACTCATCTTAGCGACTGTTTTCCTGCTTCTTGCCAATGGATTTCCAAATAGTGGGATCGCTATAATCTTAACAGCCCTGACGTTAGCTTTATCTGTATGTGTAAAATCAACTAACAAATGGGGGTTGTGTTTGATTGTTGCTGCAGTTGTCGGAGTAGCGATAGCTCTTTTGTATTTTTTAAGTCACCATGACTGGATCAGCTCCTTAGCGTGCATTATACCAGCGGCTATATTGTCGGATATTATAGTGAAATCTTTCCGAAAGCTTAAATAATGCAGATACCTACAAACAATTGAGCCCTGATGTATTTGGACATCGCTTAGAGCGCTCACAGTAAAATAAGCCCATCAGGCAGACAGGATCAATTCCTGCCATACCTGATGGGCTTTCATATTGTCTAGTGAAATGTTCCCCAGGGCTCAAAGTTTCTTCCAGCAGAATTTGCTTTGCCGCAAGCCATCCAGCGTCTGGTGTGAGTTGTTGCAGAGATCCAGGAGATCCAGACATAACCTTCACGGATGACATAGCCATCATAATTGACACTCATGCCTTTGTTGTAGGTCAGCCCGGTATCCTTGCCGGCAACAGAAGGTGCTTCTCTAATCTTGATTGCATCAACAGTAACCCTTGCTGGTGTCAACTGAAAAATTGCAGTTTGATCAATTGAAAAGTTGCAGCTGGCATCTCCGGTCAGCAGGACAAAATACGCCAACCTCAAGTGTTCTGTGAACGAAACAGATGTAGGGCCTCCCCCTGCCGGTTATCTGTAATCCTGCAGAGGTTCTCGGTCAGGTCAAGGGTTTAAGCGAAGCGGCCCTTGACCTGGGCGAGGTTCTCTGCGATCTTTCTCGATCCGGCAGGGGGAGGCCCGGCTTTTGTACTTACCCTTGCCAGCTGCCTTATTGCTGTCAGTCAAGTATAAAAGGAGGGTTTCCCAGCACGATGTCCCACTTTTTTTTGGCCATATCTATTCCTTCTTTCCTTTCAATCTCTTTGTATCGAATCGTTTTTTTCGCTCTCCACTTTCGTACTTTACAAAGTGGAGCTTTTTCTTCTGGTTTGTCTTCAATATCGAAAAGGGTCATCTGCTCAAAGACTGGCTGCGGAACACCCAATGGGACAGTTCCGTTCAATCCGTCCATTTGCCAGAAATTCCAAGTGATGATGTTTGTGATGGCAGTAAGAAGATCTTTATCGGCTTCTTTGTTCCAAACGCTTTGGTAGTAATCAACAAATGTCATGAGCAGGTTGATGCGGCCAATGAGTAAATTGTCGCCCTGGTACTCATAGCCGTACACACTTTCATAGGCACGCGTCGCCCACTTGATCCAGTCTTCTTCATTGTCTGTGTTCTCCGTAACAACCCGCAGCTTTCGATCAAGAATCCCGATTCGTTCTTCAACAGGAATGATCTGTCCGGTTGAAGCGTTGTATCGGGATACAATGAATGGTGCTTCGCCACAGGTGATTTCAAGAACTGATCGGTCAACGTAGTCTTTCCACTTCTTACCTTTGAAATCGATCATTTCGGTTTTTGTCTCCCAGGTTTGATCTTTTTCAATATTGAATACGTCAGGACTTCCGAACCATTCTTCATCAAGGTGGTTAACCATTTTGTTGACAATCCAGGACGGGGTGAAAACTTCTGCTTTGGATTTGGTTCGCTGCTGCTGAGTTTCGAGTGCTTTAAATGCTCTTGGCTGAATGAGGACAGGATTGATTCCAGCTAGTGCACCAGGAGTGATTTCAAAACGATCACAGTACTTGTCTCCGTACTCACTGTAACCATCCGTAGCCCATATGATCCGCTTGCCTGTTGTCTTATCGATCAACAGCTTTTCAAGGATTATTTCGAGAGGGTATTTTCGAAACTCAATGATTCCTTTCATCAGCAGCATTTCCTCCTTCAGAATATGATTTGTAGTTAGTACCCATTATAAAGGAATTAGCGGCTATAAGTTCTTAATCCTAGAACCTATAGCCGTCCGTGTTGGCAGGGTGGTTGAGTGCTGATCGACCTTAGGAAGATGCGTTAGCAGCAACAATATGAAGATTGGTTTATCAGTCCCGTTGATATAAAAGATGTCCGAATTTGTTTAGCGATACCATCCTGATAACTCTTTTTACCTATTGATAACCAAATACTTCGCAAACAAACGCATTCATTTGCGAACATATTTCCAGATTTCTGAAGTCTTCGTATGGATTGTTCACGACAAACAGGGCTCCGTTCTCTCCGTTGGGTTCGTAGTCACGGTTCATCATTCGCTCGATTTTCTGATCCACATCGAACGGATTAAAAACAGAGTTGTCCATATCGGCAAGACCGAGGTTGTTAAGCATCATCCAGAACCAAGTTGGAGTCTGGTCTCCGGCCTCCCAGTCATACAATCGACTTTCGGTTTTCTGTGCTACTCCGATGAGCAGCTCCAGAACAGAACAGTCCTCATCTGGATAGTCCGATAAATCTCCATTAAATAAATATCGTAAATAAATACCATCTTGGGCGCGGTTGCGATCTCGTTCAATCGGAAATCTATCGAACTTTTTGTTCTGTAAATAAAAGAATAGGTTGGAATAGTCCCGTTCCAGATGCAACCGATTCGGAACTAAACCAACCAAATACTGAAAATACTCCTGACTCAATAGTCCTCCTTCAACTCAGGATTTATTGATTCTGATACCGCTTCGACTCAGGAATATGGTCAGCATACTCATCATATGATTCCATAATCTTCCCGATGGCGAAGTTTTGGCCAAGATCGGGATTCCGGATATACATGGAAGCATCCATACAGTCCTGAAGGAACGCATCCAGATTATCTTTTCCGAACAACTCATTCGCGAAGTCCCTATCAATGATGAAATCATCCTCATCGATGAAGACCTCATCGGTGGTGATCTTGATCTCCTCATAGATGGGCGCATCATCCCTATAGTCATCCGCAATAATATCCCGGATCTCCACCCGATCTGGAACGCTTTGGTCGTTTTCGGGAGGTTGTGTTTTAGGCATCTCCGTCACTTGTTTGCTCTTGGCTGAATAGTCAACGACCTGAGCTTTTGTTTTTGTTTCGTTCGGTTCCAATGACACAACCTCATCGGACTGACTATTCTCCTGCAGATCGGTTGTAATCTCCGTTTCTTCCGGTTCGTTAGAACCTTCGTAATACTGAATGACCTCGTTAACCTGCTCACTGGCAATCTTACTATATTTATCTTTCATAAAGTAATTTGTCAGCCAATAGCTGATCGTACCTCCTGCCAGCAAACCCAGTAGAAATGAAGTAACTTTGTTCATATCTCTCCTTATATTAAATTGTTCGCATTCGTACGTTTTCAATGATTTCCCCATCAACATTCGGATCGATCAGGAACCCATCTCCGAATTCCGTTGGTCGGAGATCGACATAACAGTCTTTTCCTCCGTCTTTTTTATTGTCGATCCAACCAACAACCTGGCCGGCCTTCGTTTCGTCAAAGCCAAGTTCTCGATATACCGTGTTGAGGAATAGGAATCCGTCTCGGTGAAGTTTGTTGTTCAGCACCGATGTTTTGACCTTCAACCATTGCTCAACCAAGAATGGATCTTTGTCAAAATCCGGATTATGTAACTTACGGATATATCCTTTATATAAAGCTATTTTCAGGTTCAGATTTCAGGAAAAAGTCGTCTTTTTACGGCTTGTAACATAATATTGGATAGACTTTACGACTGTTTCATCCTCTTATGCATGTTTGACCAGCTGCCTTGCTTTACTCGTAGCCCGATACTTCACAGACGAATGCATTCATCTGAAAGAAGATTTCCATTGTTCTGAAGTCTTCAGATGGATGGCTTACCACAAACAGTGCTCCGTTTGCGCCATTAGGTTCATACGCACGGTTCATCATCCGTTCAATCTTCTCATCCGCAATACATGGATCGAATCCAGAATTATCCATACTGGAAAGTCCAAGATTATCGAGCATCATCCAGAACCACGTCGGTGTCCGGTCTCCAGCTTCCCAGTCGTACAGTACATTTTCAGTCCTTTTGGCGACTCCAATGAGCATTTCCAGAATTGAGCAGTCTTCATCGGGATAATCTGATAAATCTCCATTGAATAAATATCGTAAATAGATCCCGTCCTGAGCCCGGTTTCGATCTCGGTCGATCAGATACTTATCGAACTTTTTGTCGTTCAGATAAAGAAACAGCCTGGAATAAACACGTTCCGGAAGCTGTCGATTCAGAACTGAACCAGCCAGATACTCAAAATACTCCTGACTCATTGCAGCCTCCTTTAGTTCGGGTTTATGGATGTACCCATCATACTGTCCAAAATTCCGGTAAAAACGTCTGATCGACGTCAAATAAAGCTTACCCATTTTCTTCCCTGTTTGATACGGCCTCTTTTTCCCTCTTTTTCCGCCAGTACTCCAATGCCAAGCTTCACTGTATATATTGAATAATATTAAATCATATTATATATATTTATATATATATATATATATATAATAGTGAATTTGTTCATAAAATCACAGACTAAAAAAGCGATTCACAAAGTGACATACGCTGTCGTCCCGCTGTGAATCGCGAATGAGCTGATCTAAAGCGCATCCAGAAGCGCCTGTGTTTGCAGAAGATCCAGATGCAGCGTATAGCCCCAGGGTGCTTCGATCGTTGGCGATGTAATCAGCCAGACTACGGGGATGCCCTGAGCCATCTCTTCGGGAGGAAACTGTGCGTAGCCGTCCGTAAAGATCAGAATCATTGCCGGAAGCTGCTCAAACAGTTCATTCATCCGATCAAAGATCGGCTCAAAGCTCGTTCCCCCGCCGCCCCGGACGGATAGAAATTCGATATCTTCGTATTTCGAAAACGGGATCGGGCGTGAAAGAAAGATATCGAAAAACGAAATGTACCCTTCGACGGAGTCAATCTGCTGGATCATGGATCGAATCTCATTAATGAATTCTTCCAGTTCCCATTCGAAGACGGAACCGCTGACATCGACCACAACCCAGATGTTTTCGACCGCATTTCCGCTCAGATCGTCTAAATAGCCGGGCAGAATCGCCGGTCCCTTCATCCGCCGATCGGGTCTGGAAAAGGAATAGTCCGCAATATTGTGATGGAAAAGCTGACTGAGAATCGTCAGCCAGTCTACCTTTCCTTCGTCTTCCAGAGCTTTAATGTAGCGTTCCATGGTTCCAGGCAGAGAGCCGGTCTGTCTGGCCCATTCCGCTTCTTCTTCAATAGCTTTTGACCACTGAATTTCGAGTGAAGAGAAGTCTTCAATTTCTTTCCAGGCATCATGAGAATCCACTGCGGGATGATCGAATACTTCCATGAACGGGTCGTTCTGATGCATTACGGGCTTTCTGGTAGTCGATTCAACCTCAGACGGGATTTCGGGTGTGTTGTGCTGAAATGGCTGCAGAGCAGACGGTTCCTCTTCTTCCAGCTCTTCCTGAATTTCGGATTTACGCGAAGAATTCGAAAGCTCTGGATTTGAATTTTGAAGATTGGATTCTTTTCTGTTGCCCAGATTCGGTTTTCGAACCGATAGAATGCTGGAGGATACGTTTTGTTTTGGATCAGAAGAGGAATCTTCTTCGTCTTCTTCTGACTCCTCTTTTGAGGAGCTGTTTTCCTCTGGTCTGGATTCGTTTTGGACCGCTTGATCGTCTTCCGGCTGATCATCTTCCGTCTGATTATTACGGTCTATCGTCTGGTCCATTTCGTCGGAAGTACCCTTCTGGCTTTCTTCGTTATCCGACTTCCCTGCCCGCCCCGTCTGTTCAGTTTGTGAATCTTCGTCTTCGGGAGTCAAACCGCTGTCCGAAGAACTTTGCGAATCGAAATCCTTTGGAAGCTGATCGAGCAGCTGTTTATACACTTCTTCCGCGGTATGGACGCGTCCAGGAAGACCGTCTGGCGCGATGCACATCACCGGCTGATTTTCGAACAGAATGGTGTGGAGATGGAGCTCTTCAAGCGCTACGGAGTTCACAACGATATCGCAGGCAATTTGAAACAGATCAAAATTCATCGTTCCTGCCCGCAGCGGATGACCGAGCGCACAGTGCAGAATTTCATGAAGCAAAACGAATTCGAGCTGTTCATCATCGATTTCATCGACGAATTCCGGGTCAAAGAGAATCTGTTCCATGTTGGTCATAGCGGTTTTGCAGGGAGCAAAGGCAAAAGGCGTTCGCAGAAGCAGTCGGCCATAAAACGGAGTTTTCCCTAACAAAGACCTCCTGGCCAGCGTCAGACGGCGCGAGACGCGCATCCGCTGCTTTTTCAGGGCTTCGCGATCAGCTGTTTCCATACTTCTTTTTCCATTCCTTGTAGTAAGCGGAACTGATCATCGGCTTTTTCGTCGAATGAATCTGAAGCAGATCGTTGAACATGGACTGGGCAAAATCAGGCGGAAAATGCGATACATACGCAGCCAGATTATCCGCCTGCGTTACTTTTAGCGATGTTTTCCGGCTTTCCAGCTGCTTTTTCAGGGACTGGCAGAGCGAAAAAAGATGACCGGACGTTTTGGGATACGTGCGGCATTCGCCTTTTAAAATCGCCTCCAGAGAAATGTTCAGTCCAAGCCCCTCACAATACGAAAGGAATTCCACAGCTGTATCGAGTCCAATTGCGGAAGCAATGAGTGCCACCATCTTCTTTGGCGGCTCGGACGGATATAGAGACAGCAGCTGGCTGACAAAAGTCCAGGTACGCGGGGATGGATAAGCGATGTCATTAATGCCTGGATCAGCGCAAAGCCGAGTCTGGTCCTGTTCCAGAAAGCCAAGAATACGGGAATCGATTTGATTGGCTTCTGCCCATTTCTTCCAGTCGCGTACGCTTGGTTCGACCTGGAAATGGAGAAGACGCGAGCAGAGCGCTTTTGGCATCTGAAAAGCGACGGAGCGATCCGTTGTCCGGTTGCCGGCTGCAATGACCAGACAGTTGTCGGGCAGCTGATGCTCCCCTACTTTACGGTCCAGACACATCTGATACGCTGCCGCCTGCATGGACTGCGGAGCGGCGGTGAGCTCATCGAGAAGCAAAATGTTAACGACATCTTCCGACGGATCCATCGCAAAGATTTTCGGCTTAAGCCAGAGGGCGCTTTCGCTGGCCGCATCGGCGACTGGAATACCGCGCAGATCGATTGGAGAAAAGAGAAGAAGACGAACATCCGTAACAACAACACGCTTGCCGGTCAGGTTTTCCACACGCTGGGCTGCCTGTCTTACGCCCTCGGATTTACCGATACCCGGCTTTCCCCAGAGAAAGACCGCAGGAACGGTATGCAGGGGCATTCCCAGTTCAATTGCGCGAATGTAAAGATCGCTCAGCCGCTCCACCAGCTCGCCGGTATAGAGCGCTGGCATTCCGCTGGATTTGTTATCGAGTTTTACAGCCATGCGTCGATCCTCTCCATTTCTATTTCTTTGCGTATAAGGTTGTGCTTCACTCTGGTTCACCGTCTGGTTTACCTGTTCGTTCTGATCGCGCAGAATCGGCACTTTCGTTGCCGGCATTTCAGCCAGCCTGCTTCTGCAATCAGCTGTATGCCGCCTTTCTGGCCTCTTCTTTTGCCTGAGCTTCTTCTTCCAGAACGGCATCGATACGGGCCAGTTTTTCTTCGAGCTTTTCAATTCTGGCTTCGTGCGGGTTGCCTTTCGCCAGCTCCAGGTTTCCGTTTTCCGCGTTTTCGTTATAGCGCACAATCGCCTGTTCCGATTCGGTAATTCGATCGGACAGATGCGAAAGCGCATAGTCCAGACTCTGCAGCAGACCGGCTCCGTTCGACGGTTTGACTTTCAGATCGTAACCATACGTCTTGTAGTGGCCATACAGCGTCAGTTCAAAGGCTCCCGGATCATAGTCGCTGGAATGGCTTGGGTTTCGAACGATTAAAAACCCTTTGTAGTAGCCAATCTGTCTAGGAAAAGAGGTGTAGTACCAGTTATTGGAAAAGGCGCGAAGCTTGCTAAGAAGCTCATCGCCTAACTCGTGACGCTCCTGTCGTGTCATGGGGCGATTCTTTTCCTGATACAGTTTGATATCCCGTTTCACGCGTCGAATGGCGTTTTGTTCCATCTTGATCTTTTCTGGCACCTGATCCACTTCCGCCTGAAGGTTTTGCAGCTGGCGCTGTCTCTGACGGGAGAGCGCCTTAGTTTTTTCCAGACGGTTCGCGGTTTCCACGCGTTCCTTGATCAGCGGATTGCCAATCGCCAGAGCTTTCAGTTCCGCGTAGCTCAGTACCGTATCCGCAATATCGTCCATGTCGCGGCTTTTGGAAGAGCCGGACAGGAAGGATCCGATAAAGCGCTGCTTGTTTTCGAGAAGCTGCCAGCTGTACGAGTCAAAGGTGCCTTCGGTGATATACCGGCAGATGAAGACTTCCGGCGAGGTATTTCCCTGTCGAATAATACGGCCTTCTCTTTGCACCATGTCCGCCGGTCTCCAGGGCACGGAAAGATGATGGAGAGCCACCAGCCGCTCCTGAATATTTACGCCGGTTCCAAGCTTTTCCGTTGAGCCGATAATGACTTTGATTTTGGCTTTGTTTACAGCCGCAAACAGCTTTTTGCGTGCCGCTTCGGTTGGCGCATCGTGAATAAAGGCTACTTCTTCCGGTTTAAAGCCGCGATCGATCAGCTGTTTTTTCAGTTCGTCGTAGACGTTGAATTCCTTTTTCGGGGTTCCGATGTCCGAGAACACAATCTGTGCCCGGTCCGGATACTGTTCCGCGATTTTTGCGATCTGATCGGCGCATGCGGAGATTTTCGACTGGGCGATTTCTTCTTTGGGAATATCGATGTCGAGCAGACGCAGATCGAGGGCACAGCGGCGTCCGTCATTGGTGATTTTGAGAAGATTATCGTCTTTCATCTTTACCCGATGCATACGAACCTGTTCGGTACGATCTGCCAGTACATCCAGATACGCTTCCTGAGAAGACGTCTTTTTGACCTGAATATCGGTATAGCCGCTAAATGCCGGAAGAAGATCTTCATGGGCGTCCGCGTAATGGAAGTCGCAGATGGTCGAAAAGAGCGACATGAGTTCCGGTAAATTGTGGAACGTGGAAAAGCGCGTCACTGGTCGCAGCGAAGATGCATCCACATCAACTTCAAAGTTAGTCTCACGCTGCGCAAATGTATTGATCCACTGGTCAAAGCTGGAAATCTGCAGATCTTCAAGCGCATCAGGCTGGAGATAGTTTTGCAAAACGAACAGATCCGCCAGCGAGTTGGTCAGAGGCGTGCCGGTCGAAAAAATCATGCGGTCGACGGTTTTGCATTTCTCGACCATTTCCTTGCATTTGACCGCCCCTTCGGAATGAAGTCCGACGACATTATCGGCTTTGCAGTAGAGCGGGATGTTTTTGTATTTATGGACTTCGTCCACAAAGAGAACATCAAAATCCAGATCATCAAATCCCAGTCCGGGATTGGGATTTTCGCTCACCTTATCACGGTAGCGCTCGAGGGTTCGTGTCATCGATTCGAGCTTGCTTTCCAGTTTGGCACGCATCGGTCCTCTTGTATTCAGCCAGCTCTGACGGACTTTCTGGATTTCCTCCTGCTGCATTTCCACCCAGTAAGAAGGCGTCATTTTAATGCGGTCAAAAATGGAATGCGGAATATAACACACTGTAAAATCCGATGTCCGGATTTTTTCCAGTGTCTCTTCTCGGTTTTTCGGTCGGAAATCCGCTGGCCCGATAGCGAGTATGTCATCTTCTGGATACAGAAGTTCATGCGCATCCAGAAATTCCTGATACACCTGGTTTGGCATTGTAATCAGAATGCGTTTGGCCAGACCGAGTCGATGCAGTTCATGCGCGCCGCAAATCATTTCGTACGTTTTTCCCGTTCCGACTTCATGGGCGAGCAGTACGTTTTCATCCGAAAGAAGGATTCGCGCGATCGCGTTGATCTGGTGCGGATACAGATGAATATCCGGGTTCAGATCTGGGAATTCGAGAAAGGTTCCGTCAAATTCCGTCGTTCCATACGAAGAAAACTCTTCGTTATACGCCGTTTCGAGCTCTTCCATACGGTGGAGATCGGATTTGCACCAGTCAACAAACGCTTCAATGATTTTCTGCTGCTTTTCCTGCGCTTCCTGCGTCTTTTCCTTGTTCAGAAAGGATTTCGTAACAAAGTCGCCTTTTTCGTAAACGACTTTTCGATCATAGACTTTTACCGTTCGCGCATTCATCGTCTGTTCAATGATCTTCAAAGCGGAAATGTCCATGGTACCGTAGACCATTTCGTTCAGTACGGAAAATACTTCTCCGGATTTGAACTGAACGCGCCATAAGCCGAGCGTCGGTTCATAAATTACCGATCCTTCCATGAATACGCCCAGAAGTTCCTTAACGAAATCGGTATACATTTCTTCTGGAATCCAGGTGGCTCCCAGCGTGATATGAATGTGTTCGATATCAATTCTGGGCGGCAGCTTGCGATCGAGCGCGTCCAGATTGGCCTGAAAATAGCCCGGGCAGCGTTTCTCATAAGCATCGGCACGCATCCGTTTCTGACGGAGGTTTCCGTTCAGATAGCTTGCGGCCAGTACCCAGCCGTCACTGAGATCGTATTCTTCCGAAATCTTCATATGATCGGGATCCTGGAAAATGCCGTGGCCGCGAAGACGTCCAATCAGCTCTTCGATGCTCAGGCCGGAAGCTTTGCTCATCCATTTGAGATCGACGCGTCCATTTTCACGAAGACTGCCGATCAGCGCATCCCCTGCAGATCCTTCTGGAATCTGTACGGAAGGATCTGGAATCTCTTCCTGGGCAGATGCCTCTTCTGACTCTTCCTCTGGATCCATATCATAAAAAAGATCCATTTCTTCATACTGCATATCCGAATCGTACGCTCCCCCTTTTCTTCTCTGGCACAAGCTTTCAAATCATCCAATCCAAAACGGTTTGCGGATTATGAATTTCGATCGGAATCGTTTCATCTCTGCATTGTTTAAATCGGATTCTCTCCTGTGCAATGCTTTATTTTCGCACGTTTTCCAGTAAAAAAGAAGACAAGGTACTCTTTCTCTGCTAACGGACTATTCGAAATTCTTCGATCGCGATCCCCCAGTCAAAAAAAGAGCGGTTTTCATACGAAAGCAGAAAAACATTATTTCAATTTATTTTCGGAAATTGATTGCGGTGTTTCAGAAAGGCATGATGAAACACAGAAAAAATGAGACCGGATCGGACCTGCTGTATCGATCTCCCTATCACATCCAGGCAAAGACATGAAATTTCATATCCGATCTGCCTGAACCGCTGCTTTGAACAAAGGAAAGGCTGATCGCCAGACAGGCATCTTCAGATCGTATTCGGTCATTCAGTGAAAGGAACTGCATCATGACAACTCGTGTTGGTATTGTCGGTTACGGCAATCTGGGAAAAGGTACAGAAAAAGCCATTCAGGCTGCACCAGATCTTGAGCTGGCAGGCATCTTTACCCGCCGTAATCCCGAAAGTGTTCATCCCGTTTCAAATACGCCCGTCTACTCCATGGACGATCTTGAAAAATTCAAAGAAGATATCGATGTTCTGATTCTCTGCGGCGGTTCGGCTTCGGACCTTCCCGTTCAGACTCCGCAGCTGGCTAAACTGTTTAATGTGGTGGATTCGTTCGATACGCATGCCAGAATTCCAGAACATTTTGCGAATGTAGATCAGGCCGCAAAAGAAGGCGGCAAAACCGCAGCCATTTCTATTGGCTGGGATCCAGGACTCTTCTCTCTCGTTCGTCTGCTTTCTGAATCGATTCTTCCCGACGGCGATACGTACACCTTCTGGGGCAAAGGCGTATCGCAAGGCCATTCCGATGCGATCCGCGGCATCGAAGGGGTCGTGGATGCCAGACAGTACACTGTACCGCGCAGCGAAGCGCTCGAAGCCGTTCGCGCAAACGAAAGACCTCAGCTCACTACCCGTCAGAAACATACGCGCGAATGTTATGTCGTCATCGAAGAAGGCGCCGATCCGGATCGTATCGAACAGGAAATCAAGACGATGCCAAACTACTTCAGCGATTACGATACGACGGTATACTTCATCTCTCAGGAAGAACTGAACCGCGATCATGCAAAGCTTCCCCATGGCGGATTCGTTCTGCGCAGCGGAGCAACCGGTGAGAATAAGCATCTCATCGAATTCTCACTCTCTCAGGATTCCAATCCGGAATTCACCTCCTCTGTTCTGACCGCTGTAGCGCGCGCAGTTGTCCGCATGAACAAGGAAGGTCTTACCGGCGCGAAGACAATCTTCGACATCCCGGCAAGCTACCTTTCCTGGAAAACCGGCGAAGAACTTCGTTCCACTCTTCTTTAAACATTAATTCTCACCCTCTGTCTTTGGCGGACAGGGGGTATTTTTCGTTTTTTGCGTTTAACCGAGCCAGAATACTGTTCTTGAGCGAATTGTTGAAAGTGTCCCTTTCTCTTGAAATGGTAGCCGTCCCATTTCTGCGGCGCTCTTATAAGCGTATCAAGTATGCGGATTTGTTATCCTTATTAAAAATCCTCTGGGTTAAAATCCATCCTGTATAAACACCAGAAGGAAGTCTGAATGACCAGCCAGAATTCCGGCTTTTCTTCGATGAGGATTCTTCAGAACATCCGTATTTCAATGATTGTCAGAAAGGAAGAAAGCAGAAAATTTATGACCGCAAATCCGAATACTCCCCTTACTAATTCCGTTTCCAAAGAAAAAATCGATCTGAGCAAGAAGCCGTTTCTTACCAGCCCGGAACAGAAAGCGATCGTCTTTCTGGATCTGGACGGAACGCTCTGGATGCATGAAATCATTCCCGATTCCGCATTAAAAGCAATTCGCGAAGCCAGAGAAAACGGTCATCTGATTTTCGTCAATACCGGCCGCAGCAAAGACGGTGCGATTCAGTCCATTCAGTCTGTGCCGACCAGCGGTCAGGTCTATTCCGCCGGTACAGAAATCTGGATGGATGGAAAGCGAATTTTCTACCGTCCCATGCCTTCCCATAAGGCAAAGGCGCTTTTTGATCGCCTGCAGACAACGGGCTGCGGTATCATGATTGAAGGATCTGATTCCAGTTTTTCGGACCAGATCACCAGAGACTATCTCCAGCAGCTCGCTGCCAGACAAGGCATTTCCAGCCGGTATCTTCACGTCCCGTTTTACGAGGATATGCGCGATGAAGACTGGGAAAACGTCATGAAGATTTCCGTTCATGGTCTTAAACCTGGCGAGATTGATTCCTTCCTGCAGGAAAACGGTATGGTTCTGACGCTTTTCAGCAATCAGGATTTTAAGGATCTGCTCTCTGGTGAAATTACTATGAAAGATTTGAACAAAGGCACCGCGTTTCAGTCCATTCAGGACGCTTTGCATAAACAGTTCACTACGATCGCGATTGGCGATTCCGCAAATGATCTTCCGATGTTTGAAGCTGCGGATCTGGCCATTGCAATGGGTAACGGGACACAGGAAGCCAAGGCTGCGGCCAGCTGGATTACCGATACGATCGATAACGACGGCTTATACAAAGCGTTTGAAGCGGCTGGCCTGATCAAATCCAGATAATTCCATAATTCTTCCATTCCGCTTCCATCTGATCCGGGCGATATTGGTCAGATGCGCGTGTCTGAATGCCGGATTAATTTCCTTTTTCTTCACCTTGCTTTCCGTTTCACCCCGCATTACGCTTTTATCAAAGACGGAATGGAACCGCTTCAAACGAATACGTTTAAGAAAAGGAAATTGTAGTTTATGAAAGAAAACAGTGACAGCGTTTCTTCTTCGAAGAAACAGCTCGATGTACCACCTGCCCCTCCTGCAGCTGCAAAGCCAAAGACGGAAGCAGCGGAAAAAGAAACGTCCAGCATTCCCGCTGGCTATGAAGAAATCGGCCGTACCGATTTCAAGGACCAAAGGCTGATGCTCTGGATCAATATCATTGGTTCAATTCCGCCTGCTGCCGGCTTTCTCTGGTACATCATTTATTTCTTTAAGAACGATCTGCCTTATGCACAGTTCAACAGAGATTTTTTCTGGTACTGCCTCATTTACGTCGTCTACATCGTTCTCCACGAGCTGACACACGGAATCGTGTATTCCTTAGCCACACGCAGGAAACTCTGCTTTGGCTTTAATGGAATGATCGCCTGGTGCGGCGTTCCCAATGTCTATGTCAATCGAGCCACTGCTCTGACCGCTCTGCTCGCTCCGTTTGTGGTCTTTGACATTGTCTTTGGAATCCTGTGCTATCACCCGATCGTTGCCTGGATGCAGCCAGTCTTTGTGCTTCTGCTTCTGACCCACATTGGCGGCTGCATTGGCGATCTGTACGATACCTGGCTGATCCTTTTTGACTATCGCCAGAAAGGTCTGCTTATGAAAGATGACGGTCCTACCCAGATCTTCTACGCGCCAATTGAAGAGGAAAAGCATTAAGGCGGCTTGATAAAAGGCATGGTATGAATTTACGTACCCGCCAATCAAACACCGTGAACCAAAAAAACAAGAACGAGGTTCGGATTTTTCCATTCCGAAATGGTCTGGAGGGAAATCCGAACCTCGTTTTGATTTCTGTCGCAGTTCATGCGCAGCAGATAAAAAAAGAGCCCGTTTCCGAAGAAACAGACTCTCCTTTTTTTTTGAAAGAATGACAATGCTGTTCACTTAAGCTTCACAAGCTCACTTACAAATCAGGTTAGTTCC